>QMSS01000013.1 GCA_003649715.1 Thermoplasmata archaeon | reverse complement strand
TCATCTAAGAAATTGATGGATTCTGATGGTTTCAATGCTCTAATCTCGGATGTTTAACCCTATTAATTCATCCCAAGATCGTGTTTATGATGTGCCTATTGCACATCATTTAGGGATGAAGCCTCATAATGAGTGTTCTTCTTGTTCAGCTGAAAATGGAAAAAGATGGTATAGGGAACGTTTGTTCATAGTGTCTATATTTGTTTTTGGATTACTGTTTTTAAGCTATTTTCTGCCTATACTGCAGCCGTTTTTTGAAGCATTTATGGAATATCTACAACTCATCTGGCTTGCTGTTCTAGTAGGTTTTCTTGCAGGAGGTATTATCGACTACTTCGTACCAAGTAAATATATTGAAAAATATCTATCAAGACATAGAAAAAGAACAATTGTTTATTCCATAATATTTGGATTCCTTATGAGTGCTTGTTCTCATGGCATTTTAGCTATTGCTATAGAACTATATAGGAAGGATGCGAATACCTCCTCGGTTATCGCCTTTCTACTTGCCTCTCCATGGGCTAATCTTCCAATCACAATTCTTCTCTTCGGTTTTTTTGGTGTAAAGGCTTTTTTTATAGTTCTCTCTGCACTGATCATCGCATTTGTTACAGGCCTAATATATCAGAGACTGGAATATATGGGTATGGTGGAATGTGATAAATGTGCTCACGGTGAGGATAAGCCTGTGTTAACTGATTTTTCTATAATACAGGATATAAAGGCGAGATTGAGAGAATATAGTTTTAGTAGAAAATCTGTTTTAGAATCATTGAGAGGCGTACTTAGTGGATCCTGGTTGTTGTCTAAAATGATTCTTTGGTGGCTTTTAATAGGCATTCTTATGGCAGCATTTGCAAGAGCATATGTTCCTAAGCATCTCTTTGTAACCTATATGGGGGCAAGCTTGATGGGATTGCTTATAACCCTTCTCTTTGCAACCATCATTGAGGTATGCTCAGAGGGCACTTCTCCTCTTGCATTTGAGATATTTAACCAGACAGGAGCATTTGGTAACAGTTTTATTTTTCTGATGGCGGGCGTGGCTACAGACTATACAGAAATTGGTTTGATTTGGTCAAATATTGGCAAAAAGGCGGCTATATGGCTTCCGATTATAACTGTACCTCAGATCCTCCTGTTGGGATATATTTTTAACATATTCCTATAGTTTCTTTTCTCTTCGCTTTAGGGGTACCATCCTGCTGCTACTAATGCAAATCCAGATATAAACAAAAACCAGTTTCCATCTACAGATGGTATGTTTATGGTGAGTCCGTTGAATCCACATACGAAGCCTGTTATGGAAGTGTTTATTGTCTCTATTTTCCGTAAACCTTCTATTCCAATGGTGGAGATACTTCCTTTTTCGATTGTTAGTATCCCAATTGGTAGAGCTATTCTAAATGGAACAACATGTGTGAGAAATAGTATTATGATGTAGATTGGAATAGGTAGTATAATTCCATTGGATGCTAGCAATCCTAGTATAGCTCCGATGGTAAATATAAGCATTCCTTCTCCTACTGCGTTAACATAGCATAACATATTTGATATGTTTTCTTCAGACGACAAAAAAATGTTTTTTCCTAAGTTAATGTATGGTATCCTCCCAGGTTTTTCTCCTAATATCCCTTTTTCTGCTAATACAGACTGATACTTCATAATGTCTCTTTTGTTTCCATAATTTATAGCCTCATTTAGCTTTTTGATACATTCTTTGATTTCCTCTGCCTCTTTTATGGTAACCTCAGTCAAAATCTTTTTTATATATCCATTGTGATAAATTTTTGTTTCTATTGTAAATGTTTTTTTAGAAGCCATCCCATCTTGTTTGTAATCATTGTATGATGGCGCTGCAGTGGTTGTTAGTGTTGTTGATGTTACTATAAATGTTACTACTATGATGCTCATCAAAAATGATTTTTTCATACAGTAAAGAACCTCCTCCTTATCTGTTTTATTTTTATCGTACAACCCCAATATTTTTTGAAATAATGATATTATAAATACTCTTCGATATATAAACCTTTTATTGTAATATTCAGGTATCCTAAAAGAAGAGAATTGTAGGAAGAGGAGTTGATGTTGATATGACATGGTAACAGATTTCTTTGAAATTTATGATTAGATATATAAGTTATAGATGGAGACAAAACACAATACACAATATGTTTTTAAACAGATACTGTATCCAGGAGCCTAGAGCCTAATAAGAAACAGTGGGTATGGAGAAAAAAATTTGGATATAAAAGTGAGTTTGAGAGAATCATCAAAAGGGGTTAAAAAATAGGTTTTTTGGCAGGGACGAAAAATGATGTGTTTTTCTGCTCCTAAAAAAGAAAAGTTTTTTCTCAGGAGGATGTAGACGTATGTCATCAGTATATATCCGGCAACCTATAGTTAGTGTGTTGGGCCATGTAGATCATGGTAAGACAAGTTTGCTTGATTTTATCCGTGGATCAAGTGTTGTGCTTAGAGAAGCAGGTGCTATAACTCAGCATATAGGTGCGACTGAGGTCCCCATTGATGCTATTTACCAGCTATGCGGCGGTTTGTTAAGTGGTAAAAAGTTTACTGTGCCTGGTTTGTTGTTCATAGATACCCCTGGTCATCATGCTTTTACCACGTTACGTGCTAGAGGTGGATCATTAGCGGATCTAGCAGTGCTTGTTGTTGATGTGCAGGAGGGTTTTAGACCTCAGACACATGAGTCTTTGACTATTTTAAAGCAGTATCGTACTCCTTTTGTTGTGGCTGCGAATAAGATTGATGCTATCTCTGGTTGGCAGAAAAGTAGTGAGACCGGTAGTAGGAGGGTGGAGATTCAGCCTCCTGCAACTCGTTCTATTTTTGAAGAAAAGGTATACGATTTGATAGGAGTTTTTTTTGATAACGGCTTCGATTCAGATTTGTACTATAACATCACGGATTTCCGTAGAAATGTGGCTATTGTGCCTATTTCTGCAAAAACAGGTGAAGGCGTGCCTGAGCTTCTTATGGTTTTGGTGGGTTTAGCTCAGCGTTTTCTTGAGGATAGACTCTCTATAGAAAGCGGACCTGGTATGGGAACTATTTTAGAGGTCAAAGAGGATGTGGGACTGGGTACTACTATTGATGCCATCATATACAATGGTGTTGTAAGAAAAGATGATACCATTGTGGTTGGCACAGATGATGAACCTGTGGTGACAAACATACGTGCTCTTCTTAAACCACGGCCATTAGATGAGATACGTGATCCAAGGGAGCGTTTTGAGAGTGTCGATGAGGTTCATGCGGCATGTGGTATCAAGATATCTGCACCTGGTCTTGACAGAGCTGTACCTGGTGCTCCGATTAGAGTAGTCTCTGATGATCTGCAGAGGATTGTTGATGATATCAAAAAACAGTCTAGGATAAACATTGAGCTGGATGAGGATGGAATCATGATAAAGGCAGACACAATAGGTTCTCTAGAGGCTTTGATTAAGGAGGCAAGAGATAAGGGTGTTCATGTCAGACGAGCAGAGATAGGAAATGTTTCGAAGAGAGACATTATAGAGGCAGATGCGGCAGCTGATCCTCTGAACAAAGTTATTTTTGCTTTTAATGTGAAAATACTTCCTGAGGCAAAAGATGAGCTCACTGGTAGAGAGGTGGTTGTTTTCAATGAGGATGTTATCTACACAATAATGGAGAAATATGAGGAATGGCTAGAGAGAAAAAAACAGGAGCTTGAAAAGAAGAGACGAGAAGAATATGTACATCCTGGTATGATTAGGTTCCTGCCGCAATATGTTTTCCGTGTGAGTCATCCTGCTATAATAGGTGTTCGTGTGTTAGCTGGTCGTATAAAAACAGGTATGAAATTGATGCGTGAGGACGGAAAAATAATAGGGACAATACGTGGTATACAGTCTGAAAACAAATCCCTTGAGGAGGCTTTACAGGGAGAAGAGGTGGCTATTTCAATAGATGGAGTCACCGTTGGCCGTCAGATCAAAGGAGATGACATACTTTTTACTGACATACCAGAGAGTGATGCCAAGAAACTCAGGGAGATGAATGTGCTAACAGCTGATGAAAAAGATGTTCTAAACAAGATTATCGAGATCAAAAGAAAAGAAAACAAATTCTGGGGAATATAAAACAAGCCTGGTATTCCATCTACCCAGTCAAGATCCACAACTATTTTTTTATCATCAAACATAAAATTGGCTGATATCTAAAAATAAGTTAGTCTGAAAAAGAAAGTTTTAAAAAACAAATGATACATAGTAAATTTATGGGAATATGAGAAAACAACTATATCGAATCTTAAAAGGAATTTTTAGAATTAAAATAGGTTTTACATTCATAAGAACCTATGTCTTAAATAAGATTTTTCCAAGAAAAACAAACATACATATGTTTGATATAATACAGGCTGGTAAACAGAGGAACAGAAGATGGCACCACCGTAGTTTCTAATCCCACTCCACGTATTCTTTTATATTTACATGGTCTTCTGAGCATCCTGCTACATCACATAGAACGATAATGTTGGTATAGGGCTCTTTTTATCTAAACTACTTCTTGATGGAGACCCAAATAGTGATACCCCAAAAACGTTGTTGAAGAAAAATTTTAGATTTTATATATTAGATGCTAACAATCCTAGGGAAAACTCAATTTTGTATCTACATCACCTAGTTATGCCTAACACTACCTAGACTAGACCTAGAACTTTAGAAAAATAGTTTTTGATGGCATCCAATCTTTTTTTGAGATCAGAATAAAAACTCTAATAAGTAGTTTTTTTATACCCATATCTTGAAATGGTGGCAGAACCTATCAAAAAAATCAAAGAAGCTGAAAAAAATGCTGTTCAGATGATAGAAAAAGCAAAGAAGGATGCTGCACGACTAATAGAAAAAGCAAAAAAAGATGCAGAAAAAAAGAAACAAAAAATGATACAACAAGCTCAACAAGAAGTAGAGATGCTTGTTGAAAAGACAAAAAAGGATGCAGAAAAACAGATAGCAGCTATAAAAAATGCTGCTCAAAAAGAGATTAAAAAAATAGAAGACAATGCCTCCAAGAATCTTACGAAGGCTGTAGATCTCATAGTCAAAACCATCGTAGAGGGGGAGTAGAAAAACATTGTTGTTTCCAGCTCCAATGAAAAAGGTTTCACTGCTGATACATCAAAACTATGTTGAGAAAACAATAGAAACACTTCATGAAAAAGGCTTGATGGAAATAATTGACGTTTCCCGAGAGGATCCAGAAACATTAAAAGATGCTGAAAAAGCTTCTATGCCTGAGGATACTGGCCTGCTTACAACATATGAGCTAAGACTCACTAGACTGATAGATATTCTTAAAAGATTCAAAAAAGCACCACATGGACTTAGAACCCTGCTCCGTCCACAGATCGCTGCTGTTGAGAAAAAAATGGTTCCAAAACGTTCTATAAAAGAATTATTCTCATGTGCTGATGATCTTCTAAAAAATGTGGAAAAAAATGTTTTAGAAAAAGAAGAAAAACTTAGGATGCTGGATGAACAAGGGGAAAAAATCCGTTCTGATATCATACAGGTCTCCTACTTAAAGGATTTTAAACTAGACCTGTCAGATATTGGCGAATCCATCTACACAGTTATAAAAGCAGGTATAACATCCGATTTATCTGATCTACAAAATAGTATAAAACAGTTGGACACAGGTGTTGTTTATCATAAACAGTTTGGTACTAGGAAAAAGAGGCAATGGGCTGTCGTAATAGCTGCACACATATCTGAAAAAAAAAGTGTTGAAAAAATATGCAGAGAAAAGATGACAACAGAGTTTGATTTCAAACATCTCTCAGGTCCACCAAAAGATGCTATAAAATCATTAGAAAAAGAGGAACACAGGATAAAAGATGAAAAGAAGAAAATGATCTCAGCATTGTCCTCTTTTGCAGAAAAAAGATTACAGGATCTACTGACGTTAAGAGAGGAAATACAGATTGAGAGGATACGAAAAGAGGTGCTTAGAAATTTTGCAAAAACCAGTTCAACGTTTATCATAAAAGGCTGGGTTTTAGAAAAAGATGAGAAGGATCTTAAAAAAATTGTAGACAAGGTATCAAATGGACATGTAGTATATAGCTCTGAAAAACCCAGTGTCAATCCTGATAGTCCCCCTACTTTTATAGAAACACCCTGGTGGGCAGCATCCTTCAAAACATTTCTCAAACTGTTTTCTACACCCAAATACAATGAGATAAACCCAACCATTTTCATGGGTATTTTTTTCATACTTTTTTTTGGTGTGATGCTGGGAGATGCAGGCTATGGTCTTGTCATACTGATACTCTCCCTCTTCGCCTACTATCGTTTCTCAAAACACAGTTCCTTCATCAAAAACTGGTCATTCCTTGGCATATGTCTAGGAGCAACTACCACTATAGCTGGTCTTCTCACTAACAGCTTCTTTGGAGATTTTATCCCACGTTTTGTATTCCACAATCCTGACCAACTGCTATACAGCATATCAATAATGGGGATACATCTACCAGTTGACTCACTAAGCGACCCGATAACAATCCTGTCAATCGCCCTAATACTCGGTCTCATACACCTCAACCTAGGTGTCCTCCTGGGAATCTATCAATCTTATAGACAGAGGAACATCAAATCTATGTTAACCAAACATTTCTGCTGGATACCACTCCAGATCGGCGGTGGAATGCTAATAGGACATTTCATCCTAGACTGGAATCTAGAGTCAATCATGCTATACATAGCAGGACTACTAACACTCGTAGGCCTCCTAATGCTATTCATGCATGCCGGACCAGTTGGATTTTTCGACATAACAGGATATGTCGGTGACTGGCTTTCATATGCCAGACTACTAGCACTTGGACTCGCCACTGCAGGCATGGCACTAGCATTCAACGTAGTGGGAGAACTCATACCAAAAATTGTTCCAGTAGTAGGAATAATACTATTTCCTATAATACTAACCATTGCACATATCGCTAACTTGGGTATACAGGCACTGGGTGCAGCAGTGCATTCACTACGACTACAATATGTAGAGTTTTTCAACAGGTTCTACGAGGGAGGTGGAAGAGAATACATGCCATTTAAAACCAAAAGAAAATACACAAAACTATCAGTAGTTGATAAAAAAAATTAGGAGACAGATAAAAATAATGATGTTAAAAAGATGTTTTAAAAATAGAAAGAGAGGGATAAAATGATAGAGAGAAGCAAAAAAAACATGTTTTTGATGCTGGTGCTAACAACGATGTTTCTACTAACAACAACCATAGCAGCTGCTCAGGATGACAACCAGAACAATGCCACTCAGGAAGACAAAAACAAGATACTGCTAATATTAGGATGTGCACTGGCAATCGGCATAGCTGGTATATCATCCGCAATCGGCCTCGCATTAGCAGGATCATCAGCAGTTGCAGTCACTGCAGAAAAGCCAGACCTATTTGGAAAATGCCTTGTACTACAAGTACTCCCTATGACACAATCAGTATATGGCCTACTAACAGCAATACTACTAATGATGGGATCAGGACTACTAGGCGGAACAGCACGTGCAAACATGCTAAGCCCAGTAATCGGAACAGCTGCTGTATGGATCGGACTAGCAGTTGGTCTCACTGGAATATCCGCAATAAACCAAGGAATGGTTGCATCCTCCTCCATAAGCGCCGTAGGTAGAAACCCAGATGTTGCAGCACGTGGAATCATATACACTGTCATGCCAGAAACAATCGCCATATTTGGACTACTAGTGGCAATACTGCTAATGACAGGACTAGGACTACTATAACAAAAATTTTTTTCTCTAAAGACTAAAGAAATGAAATAGAAAAAAATGGGATCTATGTCAGCAGAAAAAATAATAAAAAGAATCAAAAAAGATGCAGAAAAAGAGGTAAAAAATATTCTCAAAGAAGCAGAAAAACAGGCAGCTAAAATCCAGGATGACACCAAAAAACAGGTTAAAACAGAGGTAGAAAAAATACTCAGAGATGGAAAAAAACAATGCGAAAACATCAAAAAAATACTAATCTCAAAGGCAAACCAAGATGTAAAAAGAGAGATCATAAAGGCACAGGAAAAAATAATAGAAGAATGTTTCAACAAAGCATATCAAAAACTGTTCTCACTGCCAGAAAAAAAATATGCAGACATGGTTACAAGGTTGATCAAAAAAAGCTGTGCAGAGCTAGGCAGACAATGTCTCATAACAATCTCTAGAGACATTGATAGAAAAATAGCTGAAAAACTAGGAATAAAAGTAGAGGGACAGGTGAAAGCATCTGGCGGAGTTATACTAAAATCAGCTGATGGAAAAATAACCATAGACAACACCTTTGACAGCATACTAAAAAGAAGAAAAGATGAGCTAAGAACACAGGTGGGAAAAATATTGTTCCACACAAAAAAATAGATGACGACCCTTGACAGAGGGGTGAGATAGGGTAATTGTTTGAATGGATACTTGACCCATACAACTATTTCTTCTGGATACTTCTTCTATCTATAATAGCTATAGTTATGGGAATATTATATCGTCCATTCTCTACCTACATTAGATTCATTTACCCCAACGCAAAATTTGAGGCAATGGGAAACCCTTTTGTAGAAGAAAAACAGCTAAACAATATACTAGAAAGCAAAACCCTCCTGGAATTCAAAGATACACTGAATATGCTAAAGGATTACCAAGTAGAAGGTGAAGATGTATACTCACTACAAAGATCTCTAGATAAAAACCTCATCCAGACCATAAGGATGATGCGAGGGGACAGCACAAAAAAACTAAAGGATTTCTACGATGCCTATGAGGAGAAGATAGATCTCTATCTCATAAAAAATCAGATCAAAAGAATTGTTATGGGAGACAAAAAAACTGAAACAGAAAGAGCAGATGAGGCGATAAGTCCAAGGACAAAAATGTTATTAGAAAAACTGGTTGATGCTGAAAAAAAAGATCTACCTGAACTGCTTGGATCACATGGTTTCGAGGAAGAACTTATACATGCTGTTACACAGGAACCTGCTGATATACAAAAAATTGATGTTTTGATTGACAAACATGTTATCAAAAAACTCTGCAACGCAAGGGTGCCATACAAATGTGACAGAGCAAAACAAAGTTTTGTCAACAGCATGATTGACATAATTAATATTAAAAACATCCTAAGAGCCAAACATCTCAGATTCGATGCTGAGTCAAGTAAAAAACTTTTCCTAGGTGAGGGACAAGAAATAGCAGCTTGGAAATTCATGGAGATGGCAGAGATGGACCATGTATCTCAGGTAATCTCAGCTTTGGAGGGCACATCTTATTTTGATGTTCTAAAAAATGCTATCGAGCAGTACAACATGGAACAGTCTGTGCAGGTCTTAGAAATTGCTCTGGACAACCATTTTCTCAAAACAATTCGAGACATATCTATGCAGAACTACCTCAATCTTGGTCCAACCATCAGATTTCTGATTTCAAAGGAGTTTGAAATAAAAAATTTGAAGATCATTATAAAAGGTATTAGCGAAAACATCCCTACAGGTGTTGTTAAAAATCTTTTAGTTAAAGAGAGATGAGAATATGAAGATAGCTGGTATCTGCGACCGAGACACTGCAGTGGGTCTACGTCTTGCAGGAATACAGGAGCTATGTATACCGGACAACAATGCGGCACATATCTTCAAAGAGCTCTCCCAGAGAAACGATGTCGGGGTGATTTTTATCACAGAAACAATTGCTGACAAGATCAGTAGAGAGCTAAATGATTTTAGACTAAGACATGACATACCCATTGTAGTGGAGATACCAGATAAGAGTGGACATAGAACAGATCGTAGAAGTTATGTCTCATATTTGATTAAAAAGGCTGTTGGGATCGATATTGAGAGGAGAGAAAAATGATTATTATTCTGAAAAATTTTTTGGAGGGAAACCAGAAGGATGACGAAAAAAACAGTTGAAGGCAAGATAATCAGGATATCTGGACCAGTTATAGAAGCAGATAGAATGCGAGGAGCAAAAATGTATGACGTTGTCAGAGTAGGCGATGAACATCTTATAGGTGAAATCATACGTCTTAATGAAGACATCGCCACTATACAGGTATATGAGGAAACCTCAGGTTTGAAACCAGGTGAAAAGGTTGTTTCTACAAATGAACCATTGTCTGTAGAGCTTGGACCTGGTTTGTTGACAAACATCTATGATGGTATACAGCGTCCTCTTCCAGCGATAAAGGATGAAACTGGTGATTTTATATCACGAGGTGTTGAGGCATATGCTCTTGATAGAAAGAAAAGATGGCATTTCAAACCTCTTGTTAAAAAGGGTGACAGGGTTCAGAGTGGGGATGTGATAGGTGAGGTACAGGAGACCTCTCTTATACTACATAGAGTAATGATACCACCAGATGTTCCGGGTGGTGTCGTAAAATCTGTTGTGGATGAAGGTGATTATGGTATTGAGGATGAGATCATGGTTATAAAACTGGGTAATAGCAGTGATAAGGTAATAGGTATTAGGATGTTTCATAGATGGCCTGTTAGAAAACCACGGCCTGTTGCAGAGAAATATGATCCCTCTCTTCCACTCATAACTGGTCAACGTGTTATAGACACTTTTTTCCCTGTTGCAAAGGGCGGTACTGCTGCTATACCTGGTGGTTTTGGAACAGGAAAAACAGTTATGCTTCATCAGCTAGCTAAATGGAGCGATGCTAATGTTATTGTATATGTTGGATGTGGTGAGCGTGGCAATGAAATGACTGATGTGCTCAGAGAGTTTCCTGAGCTGGAGGATCCTAAAACTGGTGAGCCATTGATGAACCGTACAGTGCTCATTGCAAATACGTCTAACATGCCTGTTGCTGCACGAGATGCTAGTGTATACACTGGTATAACCATTGCAGAATACTATCGTGACATGGGATACGATGTTGCTCTGATGGCTGATAGTACATCACGATGGGCTGAGGCTATGAGAGAGATATCAGGTAGGTTGGAGGAGATGCCTGGTGAGGAAGGATATCCTGCATATTTAGCTTCACGTCTTGCAGAGTTTTATGAACGTGCAGGGCGCGTCAGGCTACTTGGATCAAAAAAGATAGAGGGCTCTCTCTCTGTTATGGGTGCTGTTTCTCCACCAGGTGGTGATTTCTCTGAGCCTGTGGCACAAAACACACTCAGGATTGTAAAGGTCTTTTGGGCTCTGGATGCTGATTTAGCCGATAAGAGACATTTTCCATCTATTAACTGGCTGAAATCCTACTCTTTATATCTCTCTGAGGTCAGCAGTTGGTGGGAGAAAAAAATCGGTGGTGACTGGTTGGGTCTCAGAAATAAGGCTATGGCTTTGCTTCAAAAAGAATCTGAGTTGCAAGAAATCGTCAAACTAGTTGGGCCTGACGCGCTTCCACCACGTGAAAAAGCTTTCCTTGAAACTGGTAGGATGCTTCGAGAAGCCTTCCTTCAACAAAGCGCCTTCCACGAAGTTGACACATACTGCCCTGAGAAAAAGCAGTATGATATGCTACGGATCATACTAAGTTTTTCAGATAAGATGCATGAGGCTGTTGAAAAAGGTGTTCACATGGATGATATCATATCTATAAAATCTAGAGAATTGATTGCTAGAATGGGTACATTCTCAAACATAGACTTTGAAAAACATTTCAAAGAGATAGAACAAAACATGGAAAAAGAGATTGACAATCTTATCAAAAAACAAAACAGCAATATGACGAAGGGGGAATAAAAAATTATGGGTAGGAATATAGAGTACACCACTGTGTCAGAAGTAGCTGGTCCACTAATGATCGTTGAAAATATTAAAGATGTTGCCTACAATGAGGTTGTAAAAATAAGAACATCATATGGAGAAGAACGCACAGGGCAGGTTCTCGAAGTATATGAAAACAAGGCTGTTGTACAGGTTTTCGAGGGAACACGTGGTCTTGATACAGACAAGACATCAGCTCGTTTCATAGGGGAAACCATGAGACTTGGTGTCTCAAAAGACATGGTGGGACGTATATTCGATGGAACAGGCAATCCATTGGATGATGCACCACCCATTATCCCCGAGGAAAGAAGAGACATTAATGGTAACCCTATAAACCCATATGCACGTGAATATCCAAGAGAATTCATACAAACAGGAATATCCGCAATCGATGGGCTTAACACACTAGTCCGGGGGCAAAAACTTCCTATATTCTCAGGATCAGGACTACCACATAATGATCTCGCTGCTCAGATAACACGGCAAGCCAGAGTACTAGGACGTGAGGAAAAATTCGCTGTAGTATTCTGCGCAATGGGTATAACCTCTGAGGAGGCAAATTTTTTCATCAAAGATTTCGAAAACACGGGTGCTATTGAAAAAACGGTAATGTTTCTAAACCTAGCCGATGACCCCACTATCGAACGTGTCATACTACCAAGAATGGCGCTAACATGCGCAGAATACCTGGCATTCAACCTAGACATGCATGTACTAGTAATACTGACAGACATGACCAACTATGCCGAGGCATTACGTGAAATAGCAGCAGCGAGAGAAGAAGTACCAGGTAGAAGAGGATACCCAGGATACATGTACACGGATCTAGCAGCTATCTACGAAAGAGCAGGAAGAATCAAAAATAAAAAGGGGTCGATAACACAAATACCCTTACTGACCATGCCTGACGATGACATAACACATCCCATACCAGACCTAACAGGATACATAACAGAAGGACAAATAGTTCTAGACAGAGGTCTACACAAAAAAGGAATTTACCCACCAATCAACGTACTACCATGCCTATCACGACTCATGGACAGAGGAATAGGAAAGGGAAGAACACGTGAAGACCATGCAGGAGTAGCAAACCAACTCTACGCAGCCTATGCAGAGGGAGTAGACCTACGAGACCTTGTAGCAATCGTCGGAGAAGATGCACTATCAGAAAGAGACAAAAAATTCCTACACTTCGCTGATGAATTCGAAGAAAAATTCGTATCACAAGATGCACACGAAAACAGAACCATAGAACAAACACTAAACATAGGATGGGAACTACTATCAAAACTACCACTATCGGAGCTCAAAAAAATAGATGAAAAACACATCAAAAAATACCATCCACAAACGCAACCAAAAAAAGAATAAATAAAAAGAATTGGAAGACCATGGTGGAACAGATAATAGAGGGTGTAAACCCGACAAGAATGGAACTACTAGAAATCAGAAAAAAAATCGAATTAGCTGAAAAAGGACACAAACTACTAGAAGAAAAACGCGATGCGCTAGTAGAAAAATTCTTCAACATAATCAACAAACATCACAGCTTAACAAAAGAAATAAACCAGGAGTTACAAGAAGCATTCACATCACTGATACAAGCACAGATGATCCTAGGAGAAAAACAAGTCGAAGAAGCATCACATATGATCGAGGACATAGGCGAAATACAAATCCAAGAAGACAATATCATGGGAGTAAAAATACCCAAAATAAACAAAGAAAACATCAAAAAAAACACAAAACCACTATATGGATTCCTAGAAACATGTGCAAAACTAGATGATGCACACAAAAAATTCAATGAATTACTACCAAAACTACTCCATCTTGCAGAAGTAGAAGGAGATATCAAATCTCTATCAACTGAGATAGAAAAAACCAAAAGAAGAGTCAATGTGCTAGAAAACAATCTACTACCCAAACTACATGCCACACAAAGATACATCGAGATGCAACTAGATGAAAGAGAACGTGAGGACTTCTTCAGAAGAAAAAGAATCAAAGCAATAATGGAGGCAAAAAAAGAAAGCATAGCATAAAACAAGGAACAAGGAGAATAAACTTTTATGACAACAATGGATCTAGAGGAAGATCCTATACTAGGTAGATTCTTTGACACACCAGAAAAAAAAGCAAAATGGATACTACGTCTCAAAATAGTCTACATATTATGGGTCATCTTCCTAGTATCAGGTATACTTTTGTTTCTACTATGGAATCTCTTCAGATAACAGCAAACATCAGATAAAAATAAAAAAAGAGAGAGGAAAAAGCTTAGCGTTCTTTTCCAATATCCCAGATAGCCTTTATAGCCAGTATACCCATCGCCGGTGCTATAAATATCGCTAGGCTTATGGCAACTCCGTTGAATATTGCTCCTATCCAGGGTTTTATACCGAAGAAGATACCAGATGCCGCTCCGATAGCAATCAATGCCACTCCTGCTAGGAGGAAATTAGGGACTTCCTCCTTGGTTATAGTACCCATTCCAAAGGCTGATACAAAACCGACGATTACACCTAGTATTGCTAGAAGCCATGCAATCCAGCCGCCTATGTCACTGGCATAAAAAAACACATCATTTATTGTGGTAGGTGCTGTAGATGCTGCGTATAACCCAACTAGTATTGCGATAACGATTCCTACTAAAAATGCCCAGCTTCCAATTTTTCCCCACATTTCTTCTTTTTTGGCCATAATCTATTCTCTCCTCCAACCCATATCTTCAAATATATACTATTTTTTTAGTTGAATTGAAAACAATACGTGTTTATAAATATTCCTATCGCCCATTTCATCTTCCTGGATCGCAGGAATTTTTTTCTTATTCGAATAGCCATGACTCATCAATTCGAGTATACTCTACTATCTCCTCTGGTTTAAACCATAGTTTTATTTCAAACTCAGCGTTTTCAGTACTGTCTGATCCATGAACAATATTTCTCCCAATGTACTGTCCGAAGTCTCCTCTTATTGTCCCTATAGCAGCTTTTTGCGGATCTGTTGTCCCCATCATGTTTCTCACTGTCTCTATAACATTGTTCCCTTCTAAGACCATGGCTACTACTGGTGAGGAGGTTATAAACTCGACAGTAGGCTCAAAAAAGGGTTTCCCTCTATGTATGTCATAATGTTTTTCAGCAAGCTGTTTATCCACTAATAAGAGTTTCATTGCCACTATCTTTATTCCTTTACGTTCGAAACGAGATATGATTTCCCCTATGAGTCCTCTCTGTACTGCATCTGGTTTTATCATAACAAACGTTCTTTCCTTTTTCATATCCAATTGTTTCACCCTCTCTTTTTTTGACAGAACAGCGAATAGGATATTCATTATTTATAGATTAGTTAAAACAATTTTTTTCTCTTTTTTTGATGTCTCACCTAGTATATATGAATAGTATTAGGCTTGTTAGGTTGAACAGTATATGGGCTGTGACTGTGGAGAAGAGGTTTTTTGTTTTAACTACTGTAAATCCAAGTATTACACCCATTATTGCAGGCATGAGAGCTAGATAGATTTTTCCATAGGATAGATGCGCTATTCCAAACAATATGGCAGTAGTTAATATTGCTGTTTTTTCTCCAGATAAGCCCTTGATTTTTTCTAAGAGAAATCCTCTGAAGAATATTTCTTCTGATATTGACTGTATAAGTATTACGAAAAGTAGTGTGCTGAGAGAGACATTTTTAGCCAGATCCTTTACATTTTGTAGATCATCTGGGTTTACATCAAAAAATGTGGATAGTATGTTGCTGATGATAATCACAATTATAAGCATTGACACTGCGCTGGTTATACCCCATAGAATTGCTTTGTCTATCTTTTCTTTTCTGAATCCTAGGTGATAAGTGATTATTTCTTTGAGAGAGGCTTTGTTTACAAATATGTACCATACTAGGGGTGTTCCAGTAAGTATCAATACGGTTATTATAGAGCTAGCTAAAAGTATTTGATCATTTATTTCTATTTTTTGATACTGCTGCTGGGTGGATGTTTCTATGTAGTATAGTAGAGGTATGATGATGAGCAGTACCATGGTGAGCAGAACTGCTAGTAGAGCAAATATGTGAGTAGGTCTTTTGATGTTTAGATCCATAGATTGTTCTGTGATGTGGAAACGAGTAATGTTTCATAAAAGTTTTTAAATATTGAATATTGTTACCAACTTACCGTTGGGCCTGTGGGGTAGCTTGGCCGATCCTCGTGGCTTTGGGAGCCATGGACCCCGATTCAAATTCGGGCAGGCCCATTACCAAAAAAACAGTTTTTTTCCAAAAACCAAGGAGTTTTATTTCTTACCTCAATATTTTTTTTGTTGGGATCCACACCACCCCTAACATTTTTTTGAAAAAAAATTGTTGATTATTTGTAGCAGATGGAGAAGATTTAAATCATAGGATACATATTATGTTTCTGAAATTTTGGAGGCAGATAGTTATGGTATATACATATGAGGGTTGGACCCTTTACACAAGGGATGTAAAGCTTAAGGGTGGCAAGGTGCAGACTATCTATTTTTTCAGTAAGAGAACACCAAAAAGTGGTAAACCCTGTGATTTACCACCAGGATACAGTGTTGGTGTAAACAAAAGAACTGGTCTTCCATATCTGAAGAAAAAATAGAAGAATTGCCTGTGGTCTTGTTCGTAATCAATTACTCCCCATTTTTTTCCATCCCAGCTCTTCCACTATTTTTTCCTACTATTTTTTAGGAGGAAAATATGTTGATCACAAGAAATAGGGGGGGATATCTTTTATAGAGTGATTAACTATTTTCCTACACAATAGGGGTTCTAAAAATTGTTGGATAAAAAATATATGATTTGTTGGTTCTTGGTATCCCTTTGATGTAAGAAAAACATAGAGTTAGCTGCTGTGGGAAGGATGATGTGTGTATGAAGGTTACCTGTCCAAGGTGTAAAAGACGTTTACGTGTACGTAGAGGAGTAGATGTTGTCTGTAAATGTGGGGAAAAACTAGAGTATATGCGTTTTTTCCGCGATATTATGGAATATGTTGTTTATCTTATTGATGCTAATATTTTAATCTATGCTACTTCTCGAGATGATCTTCATAGAAGATATTGTAGGATGGTTATGAGGTTTGATTCTCCATATATTAAAATCGGAACCACTGATGTTATAATCAGGGAGGTTAATAGAAATAAAAGGATTAGGATTCCAGGGACGATAAGGATTTATCATGTAGACAGGTTGTCAGATGAGATAAAATCTCTTAAGACGAATTATTTGAAGCAGCCATCTGAGGCGGATCTATCATTGGTACAGGCAGCTTTGAATCATGCGGAGATTCAGGGTATTATCACATATGACAAGGATTTCGGCAGGATCGCTACTAGGGGGTTGGTACAGCGTAAGTCTTCCACTAAGTTTTGGCTCGGCAATGCAAAACAGTTCCTAGAAAAATATGAGGTGAAACAAAAGATCACATAAAAAAGAGAAGGTGGATGGATACAGGATTAATGTGTGTGTAAACTGGTTTCTTCTATCTTTTTCTCCTGGTTTTGATAGAAACCAAAGAAAAAGGGGAGAGGAAAGATGGTTTTTTTCTGTTTTTCTTATTTCTTGGTTTTTCTCTTGGTAGACCTTGTTGTTCTACCCTTTTTCTCGTGTTTTTTTGTTTTCTTTTTTTCCAACAATATGACTGTGATGAATATTATGAAAAGTATTAGAGCAGAGATTCCAAGTATAATAAGCGTTGTATTGTTGTTTTCCTCATAGTTTTTTTCTGCAGAACTATATTTTTTTAATTCTTCTGTTTCAGGATTATACTGGTAGTCCCAGTTGCCATCGCCATCAGAATCTATTAAATATGTGCCATCGGCTTGTTTCTCAATCATTGTCTCGATACCGTTTTCCTCATTGTAAAAATAGTCATATATTCCATCTCCATCATTGTCCTTGAGGTATCCTGAGAGGTTTTCTATAATATGTGCATCTATCAGTACAACGAGTTCTGTTTTTCCTGAATAAGCTTTGTTGTCATATGCTTGTACAGATATTATGTATTTTCCAGATGATGCCCATCTGTGTTTTTGTATAGCTGGTGTGCCATTTGGTAGGAACTCAGTGGCTGTTGTGTTGCCATCTCCCCAACTGAAAATGTATTGTAGGGTGTCATTGTCTAGATCTGTGGAAAAAGCGGTGTAGTTGTAGCTAATGTTTTTATGCCCAGTTGTGGGGCCTTCTATTGTTGGTTGTGCCGGTGGGTTGTTAGGCAGCGGTGCTATGATTGCTTGTGTGATATTTGTGTCGGAGATGTTGTCATCATCTGTCACTGTAAGTATAACTGT
>QMSS01000012.1 GCA_003649715.1 Thermoplasmata archaeon | reverse complement strand
AACGGTGAATAGATACAAAATAAACATTGAATAATTTCAATTACTGAAGCATTTGTTAAAAAAATTCTATAAAATCAGAATTTTTCAACAGCCTAGTATTGGAACACTGTGATATGGGATAATTTCAACTTGACCCTTGTCATCTACTACAAAACATAATAAGATGGGTGCTGAGATTAGGTCTATCTGTATCTGTAGTGTTGTGTCTGAATTATTTTTTTTGGAGATATGGGCAGTAGTAAAAATTTGGACATATAGAATATTTTATGTATATTCCCAGTTTCTGTTTTGATATATCAGAACATTGATGATGCTCTTTCAGCATCTAAGCTAATAATAGTTGTATTATCAAATTGTTTTTTTGTCCTGATATATTTTAAATATGAGCCACTAAGCTAATAAACCACTAACACCATACTAATTTTGGGATTAAATCCTAGTTTCTAGGAGGAATAAGAGGGATGGGAATATTCAGTAGGTTAAAAAACACTAGTTTTTCTAAAATAATTCAGAGAATCTTTGGTAAAAAGCATGCGAAAATAGGTATCTATGGTCCACCTAATGTTGGAAAAACTACTCTGGCAAATCGTATATTAAAGGATTGGACAGGAGACATCATGGGTAGCGTATCAGAAATTCCACATGAAACAAGAAGAGCAAACTGGAGAAAAAACATTAGGATAGAAAATGGGAATTCCTCTCTCGTTATGGACATAGTGGACACACCTGGAATAGCCACAAAGATAGACTATAAAGATTTTATGAACACCTATGGACTAAGCAAGGAGGAATCAAGACTAAGAGCAAAAGAAGCAACAGAAGGAGTAATAGAAGCTATAAAATGGTTAGAAGACATAGATGGCGTGATACTAGTCATGGATTCAACACAGGACCCATTCACACAAGTAAATGTAACCATCATTGGAAACCTAGAAGCAAGAAATCTGCCAATACTCATCGCTGCAAACAAAATAGACATGGAAGATGCAAGCCCAGCCACACTAAAATCCGCATTTCCACAACATCCCGTTGTGCCAATAAGCGCTCTAACAGGATATAACTCAGAGACACTATATAGTACCATGGTAAAACATTTCGGAAAAAAAAGACGTAAAAATAGGAGATGAAAAAAACCATGGGAAAGAAGGAGAAAGACAAAGGAATATCTGTCAATCTCATATCCCGGGACAAACTAGAACATCTCACATCCGCAGAAAAGCTAAAATACATAATCAATGAAGTAAAAAAAGGACGAATACTAGTACTTGAACATGGTCTAACACCTATGGAACAAACTGCTCTAATAGAGCATACAATGAAAGAAATAGATCAAGACACATTCATCGGCATCGAAATAGAAGGATACGGCGAAGACAAAACAGGTTTACTTCAAAGACTACTTGGTATAATAAAAAAACCACGTATGACAGTCATAGGACCAGCTCATCTAATAAAAACAATACACAAGGATAATGATCTTATACAAACCATGATAATAACAGGAAAAAGGAGTTAAATAAGATATTATGCCCCATCAATGTTTAAAATGTGGACGAATATTCAAAGAAGGATCATCGGAACTTTTAAGAGGATGCCCAGATTGCGGTGGAAACAGATTTTTCTACACAAAAAAACCATTAAATGAGGAAGAAAGACAGTCGATAAGCAAAGAAATGGAACAAGACATAACATCAAAAATATTAGAACTAATAGGAGAAAAAAACAGAGACATCATCGACAAATCAGGTAAATGGATGACTATAAAACCAAAAGAAATCCGGAAAATCGTAGAAAAACAGCTATCAGAAAAAGACATAGATACCGACGGCAAAAGAGAATATATTGCAGAGATTATTGATGACAGATATCGGAAGGCACGCATCGAAGAACTAGAAAAACTAGCAGATCAATCAGATGCACCTGAGACCATAGACATCGAAAAACCTGGTAAATATAGAATAGATCTAAAGGGGTTGCTGGAGGAAGAACCAATCATTATCCAGAAGGACGGCTCATACATGATTCATCTACCATCTGTCTTTAAAATGATAGATAAAGAAAAATAAATTTGTATGCTATCAAAAAAAATCTTATTTTTAGAGTCTTCCAGAGAACATATTTGTCGCTATTATCCAAAAAACTCAGTAGGCACCAATGTTACAGTTAGAATAAAAAACATTGGACAGATGGTATATAACTAGTTATTGGCAGAAGTGGTCTAAAGTTTCAATCTTCTATGTAGCTTAACCACAGCCTCAACTGCTGTCTTTGCTCTTTCTATTCTTTCCTCCGCCTGAAGTCTTGTCATACCTGGGCCGGATATACCCAACCCTATTGGTTTATCATACTCTATAGCCAAATCAGCTATCTTACGTGCTGCATGCTGTATAACAATTTCATCATGTTCAGTTTCTCCCTCAATAACTGCGCCCAGTGCTACAACACCATCTATGTCTTTACGTTCCAAGAGTTTTTTTATGGGCAAACCCATGTCGAAAACACCAGGTACTTTTACAACCTGGGTTATCTCTGCCCCCAAAAAATGTGCATGTTCTCTTGCTCTTTCCAGCATCATCATGGTTATATCATAGTTAAATTCGGAGACAACAGCCCCAATTCTTATAGTAGTATCTTTTTCCACCACAACTCATACCTCCTATACAAAAGTATTTCATTGCTTTTTATTTTTTTAATGGTCCAACATCCTTGAAACCCTCTCTGAGACCTTTACCCGCATTTTTTGTTAGATTCTCTGGATGAAATAGTAGATCTATAGCGTTTAATGCATGTTCCCTTGCTCGTCTATCTGCAAGCCGTGCAAGTTCTTTTTCGTCTTTGGCTTCATCTTCATGGACAAAAATTTCTAGTATATGCTTGTTACACAGCAGTTGTGTTTGTATAATACCGAGGCTGGCTTCATGAGCGCATTGTTTGTCAATGGGCATAGGGCCTGGCATTCCTAGTGCTAGGACAATGTCACAGTTTTTTTCTTCAAACAGTTTTTTGCATGCAACAGGTAGGTCCTTTATGCCTGGAACAGTGTATCTGACTATTTTGTAGTTTGTGACATTGGATTTTATCTCGTCGATAACTGATTTTGCCATGTCGAATCGTGCGAATGTGGTGTCAGCGATACCTATTATTTTTCTCATTTTTTCCCCTCTATCCTCTCCATCTTTTTTTGGAATCCATAGGCGGATATGATTTTTCCGATTATCTTCCGGGTGCCATTTAGATCTTCCCCATCTTCGTATTTAGGGAGACGAACTATCTTGATATCCATGTTTCTCTTCTGAAGTTCTTTTTTTATCTGTTTTTCATCATGTATCTGATCATAGCCAAGTGCAATAACATCTGGTCTTATTTTTTCTACAATTGCATACATGTCATCTTCATATCCAAGAAATGCCTCGTCGACAACCTTAAGTTCTTTTACAATGCTTAGTCTTATCTCTTCAGGGTTTACAGGCTCATGTTTTAGTTTTCGAACAGTGGAGTCGCGTGCTACTACGACGACTAGTGTGTCTCCAAGTTTTTTTGCCTCTTTTAGATAGTATATATGTCCTAGGTGTAGTAGATCAAATGTACCTGTTGCCATTACCTTGACCATTTTTTCCATGTCTCCACGATTTCTTTTCCCTCTAAAAAAACTAGGTTTTGTTTTTCTGCATATTCTTGTGCTTCCTTTTTAGATAATGCCCTGCCATTGTCGGATAGCATTTCGCATCCACTGGCGGCGGGTATGAGATCTGCCATTTCAAGAAGGGCGATGGCGAGTTCAGTATGACCCATTCTTTCATTGAGTAGATGCTTTGATGCTATGCATATAGGCACATGTCCAGGTGATCTGAATTCCCTACCGAATTCTTTAGCTGCTGATGCAGCGTTATAGTCTTTGATTTTTTTTATTAGCTCAGCGAAACGTTTCATGGTTAGACTTCTATCAATGTCTGTTATGCCGGTGAATGTGTTTCTATGGTTTATGTATATAGAAAAGGAGGATTTGGTGTCATATGGGATATCATGTGGTGAGAGTTCTTTTAACACAGGATATTTGTTATGTATGTCTGAAAACAGGTTGGATAGATATGGTAGACCAAGTTTATCTGCAACACTGTAGGAGGTCATGAGAAAAATTAGGCCTCCGCCATCTTTTCTCATCCTTCTTATAGAGTTGGGTGTAACAAACTGTGATGCCATTATGAGATCTGTTTCTCCCTCTCTCTTATCATTGTCGTATACCAGAATGAATTTTCCCTTTTGAAGATCATCTAATGCTCTATCGATTTTTTCCATAAAGACCTATGTTCCCCCGTATTGGGATGGAGAATTTTAGATTCTAACAACAGTAGATTTACCATTTTAGAAATAAATATTGGGATGTTACTTAGAAATGGGTTATTAGGTTTTCTTTCTCTTTTTCTGAGAGGCGAGATATCCTGTTATGTATCCAGCTATTCGGTTTCTGACTAGTTTACTTCCTACATCAGCCAGCTGCATAACCTTCTCCTTATTATGTTGAAAATCATCATGTAAGAATTGATCAGGATATCTTTTTATAAGCTCTATGGCAATATTTTTTATGTGTGCATGCCTTATGTTTCCCAGAGACATCACCTTTGAGATTGTGGGAAGTCGAAATATCTTTTTGTTATATAAATATGTAGGATGAAAAAGAAAGAATGGTCTCTTCTACCTTTTATTTTCATCTATTGTCCCTGAAATATTGGATTTATTGGAGGATAAATAGAACATCTTTGTTTTGGGAATGAATCATTCTTTTTTTAGAAAAAAAGACACTACATTTTTAGATATATTAATGCATCCCTACACTCTAAATTTTCCATCCATTTTTTTGTTGTATCATAAATATTCATCGATTTTACTCTGCCGTCCAACCAGGGACTTCAACATATTTTTGTCTGACTCCAGCAGTTTTTTCAGTCTATAGGCCTGTTTGTACATCATTTTTTCTTTATTGATACTACTCCAGTAAAATGCCTCATCTCGGGAATCTCTCATTATGAGTATTCTAACCATACCTATGTGTCCATCTCTAGCTGTTCTTCCCTTTCTCTGTATATGCCTTATCGCAGTTGGAACTGGTTCATAAAATAAAACTAGGCTGGTAGCAGGTATATCAATACCTTCTTCTCCAATACTTGTTGAAACTAAAACATTGTAGGTGCCTCTTCTGAACTCATCAAGGATCTTCTTTTGCTCCTCCTGTGTCATACCGTTTTTAAAACTGTTTCGTTTTTGTCCAATAAACCCTGTTACCTTAACGCCATTTATTTTGTCTAGCTCTGTTACCAGCATGTCGACAGTATCTCTGTATTCCGCAAAAATCATGATTCTAGGGTCGTCCATGTTGGATAGATGATCAGTTATTATCTGTTTTGTTAGCATCAGTTTCGGCTGGCATACATGTGCATCCATTAGTTTTCTCTTTATCTCCACATAGAGAGGATGTTTTTTTATCCTGTTAGTAGAGCTTGACCTATCATTCTCCAACTTAAGGATGTAAGATTTTGCTACATCTATCCCTTGACTTGTTAATATGTCTCGGAGATGAGCTAGTTTTATAGCTGCTGATACTAGACTTAGACCATGATACAGGGTTCCTCCTCTTCTACCAATGTTTTTTTTCATTCTACTTTGAATCTCAATCAATGCCTTTTTACTAAGCCTATTAGGCATAAGGTTTTTTGCCTGAGCGCTGTATTTAGACAGGTTTTGAAGCAGCTCCTTTAAAACATGGTCTATCTTATCTGTGATTTCACGTATCTGAGAAGGCATATCCAGTAGATGCCATCTCATAAGCCTGTTTGAGAGATAGGGTTTCACATCTGGATCATCTTCGGTTCTTATCTCAATATGCTCAATACCAAGATTATATGCCATTTCTTTGAGTTTTTCAAAATCGCTTCCCGGGGAGGCAGTCAATCCAAGTGTCTGTGAAATAGATGATGTTTTAAGATAATGTCTAGCGATTTTAACATATGCATAGTTGCCAATGGCCCTATGAGCCTCATCAAATATTAGTAAACCAAATTCATCTATACGTAGACGTTTACTAATGTCATTAGCTATGGTTTGAGGCGTAGCAACAACCACCCGACCTAATCCATATATGCTTCCTCTTTTTTCTGGTGTAAACATTTCGCCAGTGACAACAATAACATCATTTTCTGGTAAAACGGTAGATTTTTTTATGAAGGATGCATGTTGTTCACATAGAGGCTTTGTTGGAGCAAGAAACATCACTCTTTTGCCCTGGGATAGCTTATATAACAAAACCAATAACGCGATCACAGTTTTTCCCAGACCCGTGGGCAAAATCACAAGCGAGTTCCTATCCTTGATCTCCTCATATATGTTTATCTGATAATCTCTTTTTTCGATAATATCAGGTTTCATCAGCCTATTTACTACCTTCATTCATCCCCCTTAAAAGCCAGTTTTTTTCTTTGGAACTCTCAAAAAAAAAGATGTAGTAGTATATAAAAACATCTACTATGAATTTCTTTTAACTGCATTGTCTAAACTTCCTTCGACCATCCTTGAAGAATCAACAACTCCATAGGCGGAGAGAATAACCACAAATCAAAGAAAAATGAAAAGGAAAATACCGAGAACCAAATGGGTTCTCTATAAAAAGCTTTAAATCTTAAAACCTCAATGTTTTACTAAAACAAAACAAATGGGAGACATCATAAAAAGGATCAGAAAACAAAACAAAGATTTATGGAGGGAGTGAGGAGTATCCCTGCAAAAAAACCATCATTGAGATTACTTGCAGAAAAAATCGATGAAATAGAAAAATATGCAATACATAGTGCTACTGGGAAAAAGGTCCTCGCAAAGATATACCAATCCAATATCTACAAATATATTTCAAAAAAAATAAATGAGTTCCGTGATTACAAACTTGTTGAAGAGATAAAGCAACATCCGGTTCCAAAACATGTTGCAGTTATTATGGATGGAAATCGTCGTTTTGCAAAAAGCCTGGGACTAACACCTGAGGTAGGTCATCTATTTGGAAGAGACAAACTAGAACAAATGCTCGAATGGTGCTTCGAACTAGGAATCAAAATACTAACAGTATATGCCTTCTCCACAGAAAACTTCAACAGGAGCAGTAAAGAGGTAAAAACCATAATGGATCTATGCAAAGAAGAACTGGATAAAGCCATAAAAGACTCAAGGATACATAAAAACAGGGTACGTGTAAGAGTAATAGGACGACTCGACTCACTCCCACAGGACATAAGACAGTCTGCTCAATACATCATGGATTCCACAAAAAACTACGACAATTACTCACTAAACATCGCATTAGCATACGGAGGACGAGAAGAAATCCTACATGCAATACAAAAAATTGCTAAGGACGTTAAAAAGGGACGACTAAAAATAGAGGACATATCTGAAAACATATTTTCCTCCTACCTATATACCAATGGACTACAAGATCCCGATCTAATACTCAGAACATCTGGAGAAGAAAGAATATCTAATTTCCTACTATGGCAGCTAGCATACTCAGAGCTCTACTTTGCAGATATATACTGGCCTGCACTTCAAAAGAGAGATTTCCTAAGAGCCATAAGAACATACCAGAAAAGACAGAGAAGATACGGAAAATAAAAAAATAGTGTATATGCGGTAAATAACTCATAACTGCTTAATTTTTAGTAGCAAAACTAAAAAAACTAAACAGAGAAACATAGATAATAGAAGCAGAACGAGTTATTTTATTTGTTCATCGCCTTCTTCGATCTCTCTAGCTATATCAGCAAGCCTCTTAAACTGAAAATAAAAAAAATATATGATAAATCCAAGCCCTAGGAATATGATAGAAAATGCTATCATAATATTCAAAACATCTTCTCCAATCAGATCTAAAAAAAATGTTTTTATAACAATAAATAGGATGACAAGAGAAAAACCTATTGAGAGAAATAGTTTACTGAAAAAACCAGTTTTAAGATCGCTGTACACAGATATGTTTTTCTTTCTAGGCATCAGTAGACCCTTTTTCAGAGAGGTTTAAAGCATTCTTGACCTTACTCTGCATCTCATTTAGCTTCTCCCTGCTTCTTCCCTCCTGTCTCTCCAAGGTGGTTTTTCTGAGCTCCAAGGATTCCTTGTTTGATTTCAGTTCCTCTACAATCTCGTTTTTTCCCTTTACCTTCACAAGAACTGCTCCTATGCTTTTATAAATAGGTGTTTTATCATCGATCTTTTCTAGTTCCTCTAATGCCTCTTCAACCTCTTTAAGCCTAAGTTCGACCTGCTGACGTTGTTGGATTATCATTTGGAGTTGCTCTCTGAGCTGTTGAAGCCTATTTATCTGATCCTGTAGCTGTGGTGAGATTTGTTCCTCCACCATGCTTCCATTTTCTCCTAAAACATTTTTTGTTTCTCCCGTGTAATGCATTATATGCTTATTAAAAGTATCTCTAACATCATGAACTAGTTTTAGTTGATATAAAAACATGAAGAGGGAAAACATGAGAGAAGTGTTGCAGAAGAGAACTAAAAATTTACATTACTATGGAACTTTATGTATATTAATAGAAAATATTATATAGAAAGTTATTAATATAGTAAATCAAGACAAAAACATATTTATTTATATGTGGTGATAAAAAATGATGAGGAATGACAAGTTAATAGTAATTCTTGGAGTGATAATGCTTGTCTTTGCATCTATTGGTATATACACATGGACTCCATGGGAGGAGGCTAAGAAAGAGGTTGACATAAAAAACTTTTTAGATGTCTCCGGTACACTCTCACAAGTACCAGATGCATTAACTGTCTATGACAGCTCTCCCTTCTATGCATTGATTGCAACACCCTTAGCTGTTCATTACGATACAGATGGAAGCTTAGAGGTTTTACCTCTTTATATCAGAAACTCTACTAATCCTTCACGAGCAGTAGAACGAGTTAAAGATCAGATTGGCATATATGCCACTCAGACTATAGATGATTCTAGATCACCACGGGAGTGGTCGCTTTTTATAGCGGAGAACTATTGGGATCATGCCGATGCTGTTTTACTGATAGAAAACAACGAAACGGGTTATTCACTTGGAGTTGCTGCTGTTCCTATTGCCAGCTATTTTAGCATACCAGTTATTGTTACTGACAGAGTCGACGTTGAGGTGAAAAATCTACTCGAGGATCTTGGAGTTAAATCTTCTTTTGTATGTGGCAATTTAGAGGGATACGGAGATTTTGTTATATTTAATAATGTAGATGAAGTTGTCAATGCATCTATCGAAATTGTTCGTAACAAATTTGGTGATATAAACTATATAACTCTTACTAACCCAAGGGATGCATGGCCACCTCAGATTTTGAACAAAACATATTACTCTTTTGAAGGTATTCTAAAATCAGACACAACCTTTCCATCTCAGATAATTGGGACGTTACTCCGGCAGAAAATGGGTAAAAAGACAACACATAGGTTCACCATACCAGAGGACTACAAGTATGCACTCATCAAAATTGATTTTACAAACCTAGAGGACCCAAGGTATGTGGAGGATTTTGGAGACAAAGTCAACATATATGGCAGACCAGTTGGTGGTAAAGCCTTTCAGTTGCTATACGGAGGAACACTGATCAGCCCTAATGACCGTGATCTTCAGGGAAATCTCCAACAGGATAAAATGCATTACGAAACTGTGCTGTACAACTGCGGCGGGAAGGAATATGAACTAGAGCTCACAGCGGAGTTAAATGTGCTGAAAGAAACCAAATACACTCTTGACATAACCATTGAAAATCTCAGCAACCCATATTATCCTATGATGAAACAATTATCATCTATCGCACCTTATTTAGCTGCCTATCATAAGGGTATTGTTTTTGCAAAAACAGATTTTGCCTTCGCCGCAGATGATGACAAGCTGCTTGATGGAAAAACATTACCTGGGAACACACAGGTGTACAAAAACCCTAGACTGATACCACTTGTAAATAGGCATGTGTACGAAAAAATACATAGGCCTCTTAATCAGCTGATAGCAAAAATAGTTGGCATTGAAAATGTGTCAGAGGACTATGGGCTTAGAAGCCTCACAGAGTACTGTAGAACAAATCCTTTTTATATAGCACTTGTCGGCGACACGGTTATGCTGCCTCAGTACTATTATAGAAGCCCGCATAATCATCCATTTAAGAAAATGGATGTTATTTATGGCACAAATTGTCCTAGTGATTTCATATATGGAAACATTGATCCTGAGACATACTTCAATCAGCCTCATGATGGACCCAATGATGTAGATAATGACAAATTCACATTTTATCCATATGTAGAAAACATAGTTGGTAGGATCACAGGCTGGGATGTTCAGGACTGCAGCGCACTCATAGCAAGAACAATATTTTATGATCGCATCATTGAGAAAATGGATGACTGGAAGGATAATGCACTTGTTATGTCTGGAGCTGGACTGGAGTTCCAGAAACTACCTATTTTCAATGCGCTTTACAAAATGCTTGGACATAAGGATCCAATGAAGTTTCCAACAGGAGAACAGCATTTCCTCGACCTACGAGCAGCAAACAATCTACAGAAGGGTGGTTTCAATACAGTCGTGGCGGAACGTGGACAGGCACAGAGAAAAGGATATAGCAATCAGGTTCTTAGAGAAATTAAACATGCGGGTCTGCTGAACCGAATGTTTTTCCCAAAAATGCTTGTGAAGATTATGCAGGGATTTGAAAACTGGAGATCATTATTTAGTTTGAAATGGTGGATTGAAACATTGACAAAGGATGGATCAGGAGTACATGGCGAGGAATTACAGGAGAACAGCAATATTATACTTTCTAACTCGCATGGCATATGGTTTATGATAGTACATGGAGACATCATGATGGATCTACTTGGTGGACCACCTATTCTGTATCAGATACTCGGTCGTTTCCTTCCAGTTATAACACCTTTCGGCACACCTATTGGGAGCCTCGGCTGCTATTCTGTAAGCACAGTTGAAGCAATGAATCTAGGTCCCTCTGTAATATTCATTGAAGGATGTGGATCTGGCAAGATTGATGGCCTTCATCCAACAAATACGTTGGCGAATGCATATCTTCACGCTGGTGCAAATGCCTACATATCACCAACAACATACTCAGCAATAGGTGGTTATCTCAACCCACGTCCATTTGGAGGACGAATTCTGGATGCTGGCATAGGATTCGGCATACTTGGATATCTTAAAACAGCCATAGATTATAGATTACACGGAAAGTTTCCACCTGTACATTTCTGCGGTGTAATATTTGAGGACACATATCAGAGTCTCATCGAGGAAAATAAGGACATTGGAACTGCTCTGAGGGATGCAAAAAATGCTTTTCTGCCAGATGAGGCAAACGTAACATACCTATGGACACCACCATTGACCTATACTGTGACGATGGAAAACATCAAGGACACTAGTAGCAGAGGAGACCGGGTTATATTAGAAAAATACTGCACTATTTATCAGTTGAATCTACTTGGGGATCCTGCTTTCAACCCATATGAGCCATGTAATGAGGGAGGCAGATAAAAAAAATAATCAATATAATCTGGAAAAATATCCTCCAGCTTTTTAGTTTTATTTCCCCTTCTTTAGATGAAAAATATATCTAGTTGGTATCCTTTTTTTCTTTCCAGTCCAATAACCACAAATGGGGCAGGTAAACTCTATAGTAACCTGTCCACCCCATATGGTGAGGTTTTTAACTCTTTTTAGAGATGACTCACATACAGGACATCTGGCGAGTATCTTGTTAGGATCCCCCTCACGTGTATGTATTTCAAGATCAACAAGACCACTGTTTATAGCAATATGACGTAACCTAGTCTCACTTACTCCAACTTGTTCTCCCTTCTTTGCTTTTAACTCTTTTTTAACTAGTTGTTGCAGTCTATGCTGAGAAGAAACTGTACGGAATCTTTTTAGAACCTTGTTCAAGGCTTTCTCAATTTTTTCACCAGATGGAATATAATAACTCATATAACCTGTTTTTAGGAATGATTTTTGTTTTACTTAAAATCTTTTATATGGAGCTGATAAAGGCAGTTTATATCGGGTGACGGAAAACACATTTTTTTATTTGACTAAAAAAGGTGAAGTATAATGGAAATGGATCAATATTGGAGACGATAATTGAGGAAGGAGAGGGAGGTTATGTGGGATCTGATGTTATGGTTTTTATAAGATCTGTTCTGGTGACAATACCTATGAGTTGATTGTTTTCTATGACTGGTAATGCTCCTATGTTGTGTTTGATCATGGTTTTTGCTGCATCTTGTACTGTTAGAGATGGTTTTATCCATATAGCTGGTGTTTTCATAACATCTTTTACTAGTAGGTTTTCTAGCTGATGTTTTTGATGCCCTAGTGGGAAGTCTTTTTTTATGTAGGCAAAGGCAAATGCTATTTCTTTGTCTGATATCATCCCCAGTAGCATTCCATGGTTGACGACAGGTAGTCTTGCAATATTTTTGTTCAACATGGTTCTCCTAGCATGTATCACTCTGTCTTCTGATGATATGGTGTATACTGGTGTTTTCATTATGTCTTTCACAGGTTTTTTGCTTTTGACAAGTGGTAGTAGATCTGCTTTGGTTACAACTCCAACAAGTTTTCTGTTTTCCAGAACTGGAAGCATCGTCAGACCAGGCCTACCTACTGTTTGTAGTATATGCTTTATGTCTGTTTCTGGTGCTATAGCTTCGAATTTTTTTTCGGTGACCAGTGGTGCATGTAGTCTTGATGCTGGTATTCCTTTTTTTCTTATTGATCCCAGTTTGTAGGCTATCATGTTGTCTGTTACTATTCCAATGAGTTTTTTGTCTTCTACCACAGGTATTTTTGTAATATCATGTTTTTTCATTAGATTGAGGATATGGTATAAATCCTCATTTTTATCTACATAGATAACATCTTCTGTCATTATTTCTTTCACAATCATATATCAGCACAAACCCCTATCTCCTAATACATCTTTTTTATGTGTTATAAAAAAATTTTTTTATTCGTATTTGAGCGCATCGATGCAGTCTTCACATAGCAGCCGTCCATCTATATTTTTTAAGTTAGTCGATAATGTACCGCAGTCTTCGCATTTCCCGGAGAATACCTGATCGCTCATGTATGTCTCATCTTTTCCACCTGTTATGTCACTCCATTCTCTGCATATCTCAAGCAGCACAGGTGATATTCTTGATATGTCTTTCTGTGTTATTATACCTATCAGTTTGCCGTTTTCTATCACTGGTAGTCTCCTGATGTTGCTTCGATCCATGATTTTCATAGCCTCCTCCACAGTCTTGTATGGGTCAACCACTATGATGGGGGTGCTCATCACATCCTTCACCTGCACATCATCAGGGTTTTTGTTTTCAGCCACAATCTTTTTTAGTATATCGCTCTCAGTTAATATGCCAATGGGTTGTTTTTTTTCTACAACTATTACATTCCCAATTTTTTGTTTTCTCATTAGTCTTGCAGCCTCTAATACTGTCATATCTGGTTTTACTATAACTGGATTGGCTTTCATCGCCTCCTTCACAAGAACATCTGTCTTCATGTTTTTTCTCACCAAACTTCTTTTTTTCAGCCTCTCCTATGTCAGTTTGTAAAACATTTTTTTTGGAAACCAGTTCCCCAAACATTAAAATCCTTTTGAAGTATTTTATCTTTTTTGTATGAGTAGCCAGTATGAGCGTGAACTTAAAAGCATACTAGAGGGCGAAGAGGATACTCTTATAAAGGTGACTAGAAGCTGTTCCCCTGAGGAGAAAGAGGGTTATTTTAGGATATGCAGGAAACCTTTTACTGTGGTACGTGCCGCAGGATCATTAGGCGTGGATCTAGTAGCAGTTCGTGGAGACATATCATTTCTAGTTGAAATCAAAACAAGTGTTGATAGCACCATACATTTTAGCAGCGTAAGTGGAAAACTCCAAAAGCAGGCTGAAAGGATGTGCAGAGAATGTGAAAAAACAAAAACATTGCCCATATATGCATTTCGATTAAAAAGCCATAGGGGAGATGCATGGCGTTTGTTTACCATCAACATAGATGGACTAGAAGGACGAACAAAGATTTTACATAACCGTCTACCAAAGATCAGGCAAAGTAAAGACGGATATTTTATTATGAAATGGCAAGAAGGACTACCACTCTCAGACTTCATATCCTACCTATGCCAACAATAAAAAGATAGAGGAAAAATATTAAGAGGTTTAGAAACAAAACACCACCTATTTTATCCAATTATTCTAGACGAAATGTTTTTTAGATGCATGACATATACCATTCTCGGCTGATAAAAATATGAAAAAAATACTCATTGCCTACGATGGCTCAGATGCATCTAAAAAAGCTATTGAGATGGCACTCAAATGCGCTCACAGTGACGATGAAATAATACTTCTAACCGTCATACCCGCAGAGCTAGTAGAATCCTCCTTCACAAAAATGCTGCTACCCACCATTGATCTAAGCAGCATAGTAAAATCAGGCACATTCAAAGAAAAAGCCATGGAGACTATCAGTAAAGTAGCAAAAGATATAGAGGACAGTGTTAAAAAGGTAGATGTTGTCGTAGAGGCAGGAGATGCAGCAGATGAAATACTACTAGCCGCAAAAAAATATGATGTAGACATCATCGTCGTTGGATATAAAGGGTATGGAAAAGAAGGACGTTTTTTAATAGGAAGCGTGACAGACAAAATAGTAAGACATGCCAGCACCTCTGTAATGGTTGTAAGATAACCCATTTTCTTGATATTTCTCTTCTTTTTGTGATCTGAAAATATGCATCCTGCAGATGAAATAAGACATATAAAAAGCAAAAAACTCCACAAAAAAAGAATAGTACTAGGAGTAACCGGAAGCATAGCCGCAGTTGAAACCATACATCTAGCACGTGAACTAATAAGGCATGGAGCAGAAGTCTATCCAGTCATGACAAAATCCGCAACACATATAATACATCCATATTCCCTAGAATTCGCCACTGGAAACAAAACCATTACAGAACTAACTGGAAAAACAGAGCACATCTATTTCTGCGGAAAAACAAAAAAACCAGCTGACCTACTACTAATAGCACCATGCACGGCAAACACCATATCAAAAATAGCACACGGTATAGACGACACACCAGTAACCACATTCGCAACCACAGCAATAGGATCTCAGATACCAATAATAATCGTACCAGCAATGCATATCTCCATGTACAACCACAAAACACTACAAGAAAACATCAGTAGATGCAAAAAAATGGGCATATCCTTCATAGAACCACACATCACAAAAAACAAGGCCAAAATAGCAGACATAGAAGAAATAGTTGAACATGTAATAAGAAAAACAGGAAAACAAGACTACAAAAACAAAAAGATCCTCATCATAGGTGGCGCCACCGCTGAACCCATAGACGACATAAGAATACTAACAAACCGCAGCTCAGGCAAAACATCCATCGCACTAGCAAAAAAAGCATTCGAACGAGGAGCAGAAGTAGAACTATGGTATGGACACGGAAAAGAAAAAACTCCAAAATACATAACAGTCAAAAACTTCGAAACAACAAATGACCTAAACAAACTAATAAAAAAAACAAATAAAAAACACGACTACATAATACTATGCGCAGCAATAGCAGACTATATGCCAAAAAAACAAGATGGAAAAATACCATCAGGAAAAAAAAGACTAACAATACAACTACTACCCACACCAAAAATACTACAACAGCTAAAAACACATGCAACAAACAAAAAAACAACAATAGTAGCATTCAAAGCAGAAGAAAAAAAACACCTGCTAAAAGAAAAAGCATACAACCTCCTGCAAAAAAACCAGATAGACTACGTAGTTGGAAACACACTATCTGCATTCGGATCAGACAAAACAGAAATACTAATAGTAGACAAAAAAGGAAAGACCATCTATAAGAAGGGAAAAAAAGAAGAAATAGCAGACCACATACTAGATACAATAAAATAAAAAAACAAATTTTAGTACACAAAAAATGTGGAGATAAGTGAGGAAACCTAATGGAGGCAACAGCATTCGCACCTGGTCACATCACAGGATTCTTCGAACCAGTATATACACCACAAAACATCAACAAAACCGGGTCACGCGGATCAGGAATAAGCATCACATTAGGGGCAACAACAAAAATAACCGCAGAATATTCCCAAAAACAAAACATAGCAGTTTTCATAAACAACAAAAAATCAGAAGCACCAGTTACAAAACTAGCATTAAAACACCTAATTGGAGACACACCAATGAACATTACCGTAGAAACAAAACTAGACCTACCAATTGGACAAGGATTCGGTATGAGTGGAGCAGGAGCACTAAGCGCAACATATGCACTTGCAAAAATACTAAAAATACCAAAAGAACAAGCAATCAAAGCATCACACTACGCAGAAATACAGCTACACACAGGACTCAGTGACGTCATAGCCAGCAGTTTCGGAGGAATAGAAATAAGAAGAGAACCAGGACTACCGCCATGGGGCGTAATAGAGCATATACCAGGAAAATATGAACTAGTGCTATGCATAGCCGGCAAAAAAATGGATACACAAAAAATACTAACAGCACAAAACAAGATAAACGAAATCACAGCTGTTGGGAGATACTGCATAAAAAAACTACTTGAAAAACCATCAATCGAAAACTTATTTTCATTATCACAAATCTTCACCAAAAAAACAGGTCTTGCTAACAAAAAAATTCTCGATGCAATAAACAATGCAAATCAATTTGGTATGAGCAGCATGTGTATGCTAGGCAACTCCATATTCTCCATCGGGGAAACCAACACGTTATGCAAAATACTATCAGCATTTGGAAAAACATATATATGCAGTGTCGACCAATATGGAGCAAGAATTCTAAGATAGATACATTAAGTATACCTTAAAGCAAATCTTGACTTGATCCTTAAAAAGTATAATTCAAGATTTTACATAATACATAATGTCAGATGCCCAAATATTAAAACGATGTAATAAGAAGAGACTAATTTTCCAAAAGATCTCTAAATTCGTTAAATGCCAAGAATAGGGCTTTCTGATCATAGTTTCGAGTTAAACCGCAACCCAGATCTACTCAATAGGGCATATGCTCTTGAAGAGAATATAAAGAAAAATCTTTTACATCATCAAAAAAAAATAATCAACTAAACCCCCCTAGCAACCCAAATATAATCATTTTTTATGCTTCTTGGCCTTGTAGAAACAGCAATAATGACAGCACACCTGCTGTCAACAACAATGGATGACTCCTCCAATACAGCACCCTAACCTCATCTACAGCATAGTTGCCCTGTTTATCATATGCAACAGCCTTCAAACAATAAAAGCCGCTAAACAATCTCTTCCAAATAAAACTAAAAGGACTAGCATTGTCTCTCAATATCAGCCTGTTATTAACATAGAAATCCACATGGTCCACACCAGCCACTGCAGATGCCTCAACTATAACCTCAGTTCTACCTATCATCACCGCAGTGTTTCTAAAGAAAAAACTCCGGTTTATCTCCCGGCCAAAGACATACAATCTCCCCGCTTCAGGCTTAACAATGTTTACGTCTAATATAGTGACATTCAGCTCCTCAGACCAAACACTCTTATAACCATAAACATCACAGGCTATAACCCTTACATGATACACTCCATATCTACTCCAACTATGCTTTGCACTGCATGTTTCACCAGATTCAAATGGGCCAAGCCATCTGCTATAACTTCCATCCCCCCAGTCAAACATATAATAAACCAGGTCATTATCTGGATCCATTGTTTTTGTAGAGTAGGTATATTCTACGTCTACATTTCCACTAATGTTACCAGAGGGTTTTTCTGGTTTTTCAGGTGACGTATTGTTTATCGTCATGGTATGATTGTTTGACCAGTAACTCCAACATCCATGCAAATCCCGTGCAACGACCCTTACATCAAACACACCCGGTCTGCACCATACATGAGACACACTGCATGTTTCACCAGATTCAAATGGACCAAGCCAACCACTATTTGTGCAATCCCCCCAATCAAACATATAAAACAGATCATCCCCATCAGGATCAACACCACTGGTTGAAAACACGTACTCCATGTCTACTCTACCAAACAACGGTCCATCTGGTCTACTAGGTGTACAAGGTGGATTATTCTCTACCACCTCCACCCACTCCGCATCACTCATTTTACTCTCCACATCACAAGCTGCTACAGCAGTTAAACCATAATAATATCCATCTCCAGAGGTTACATTCTCATCTACATACACATTGTCTTGTATCAACCTATTATTCAACTTAACAAATCCATTTTGATCTGCACTGGTTCGATATATGTTATACCCCAAGACATCTTGCTCTGTATTATTCCTCCATCTAAGTATCACATGATCAGATGTTGAGACTATTTGTTCCCATTTTGGTTTCTTTGGATGGTACCATCCTGTGTTCCAGTTATCGTGAAAAAAGGTTTTCCATTCTGTAAGATATCCACGATATGTT
>QMSS01000011.1 GCA_003649715.1 Thermoplasmata archaeon | reverse complement strand
GAGACGGTAATAGGATATGTACGAGACCACCGAATTCAACAAACCAGACTGGATGTCTTTCCATCTACAGCCTAAGGTGCAACATAGGAAGCTCCGCCATTTATGGCGGAGAGGAGGTCACTTGTGGCTCCCTTTCCTCATAAACAATATCATTGCTAATATCCAGTACTCCAATATGGTGTACTTATTATTTTTATTTTCGCAGATAAGTTTCTAAAGTATATTTTTGTTTGTGGCTAAAGTTTATTAAACTATCAGTCTATTTATTATTTTCTGATGTAGAATGGATTTTAGAAATAGAGATGTGGTTTCTATAAAGGATTTTTCTAAAAGTGAGATGGATTATATTCTGAGATATGCTAAAAAGATGATTCCCTATGCTAGAGGGGAGAGACATGCTGATGTGATGCATGGTAAAATTTTGGCCTCTCTTTTCTTTGAGCCAAGCACTCGTACTCGCCTTAGTTTTGAATGTGCTATGAACAGATTAGGCGGTCGGGTTATAGGTTTTGCTGATCCTGGTGCTACTTCACAGAGAAAAGGTGAAAGCCTGGCGGATACTATAAGGATGGCTGATGCATATAGTGATATAATTGTTATAAGACATCCCCAGGAGGGATCTGCACGTTTAGCTGCAGAGTTTGCCGCTTCCCCTATATTAAATGCTGGGGATGGAGCAGGGCGTCATCCTACGCAGTGTCTTCTAGATATGTTTACTATTGTTATGGAGAAGAAAAGAATCAAAGGAAATAGAATTGTGCTACTAGGTGATCTAAAATATGGACGGACAGTGCACTCACTTGCCTATGCTCTTTCATTGTTTGGGGCAGAACTAGTGTTTGTTTCTCCAGAGAGTCTTAGAATGCCTAAGGAGGTGATAGAGGAATGCAGAGAGTTTGGTGTGGATCCTGTCTCAACCTCCAATCTAGAGAGAGCTATCAGGGATGCTGATGTGTTGTATGTTACTAGGATTCAAAAAGAACGTTTTCCAGATGCTGCGGAGTACAACCGAGTTGTTGGCACTTATCGGATTGATGCTGATCTTCTAAGACATGCACGGGAAGACCTTATCATAATGCATCCTTTACCTCGTGTTACAGAAATAGATCCAGAGGTAGATAAAACACCGCATGCAGTTTATTTCAAACAGGCCTTTAATGGTGTTCCTGTTAGAATGGCTTTACTTTCATTGATAGCTGGGGGTAGGAAGATATGAAGGAGCTGAAGATTCAGCCTATTCGAAATGGAACTGTCATCGATCATATAACTGCTGGACAGGCAGTGAAGGTGTTGCACATACTGGGCATACCTGGATCTACATCTTCTTCTATCGTTAGTGTCGCTATGAATGTTAGGAGCAGAATCGGCAGGAAGGACATTGTTAAGGTGGAAAACCGAGAGTTGGATCGTCACGAGGTTGATAAGATTGCATTAATAGCTCCTAAAGCAACGATAAACATCATAAGAAATTATGAGGTTGTGGAAAAACATAGGGTAGAGCTTCCAGATGAAATAGTTGGGATTGTCAGATGTTCAAACCCCACCTGTATATCCAACTCTCCTCAGGAACCTGTTAAAAGCAAGTTTCTGGTGATAAGCAAGGATCCTCCTCGTATAAAATGTTATTATTGTGAGAGAGAACCTGAGGATATAGCTGAGAGAATCATCTAATCTCTTCTAGTATCTCTTTTGCTCGATCGAGTCTTATCTTTCCTTCTTTTACCATCTGATCCGCCACTTGATCTATTTCTTCTCCCTTGGCACCTGCCATAACAGCTATGTTTTTTGCATGTAGCGACATATGTCCTTTTTGTATACCCACAGTTGAGAGGGCAAAAACTGCTGCAAAGTTCTGAGCCAGCCCTAGGCTACCAGCAACCATAGCTAGTTCCTCTGCTGTTTTTACTCCAAGTATTTTTCTGCAGAGTCTGGCTTTAGGATGCATATTAGCTGCTCCGCCGACGACACCAACTGCCATGGGCAGCTCTATCTCTCCGACTAGATCTCCATCCTTGTTTTTGTAGTATGTTGTCAGGGAAGTATATCTACCCTTTCTTGCTGCATAGGCATGTGCACCTGCCTCAATAGCACGGAAATCATTTCCCGTTGCGATTATTAATGCATCTACACCATTCATGATCCCCTTATTGTGTGTCGCTGCTCTGTATGGATCAATAGATGCAAGTGTATATGATTCAAGAAATGCATCAACAACATTTTCACCACCCATGGTGTTTTTGTCAAAAACAGCCTTAGCCTTTACAATTCTTTTATCTGCAAGATTCGAAAGAATTCGTAGACGTGTCTTGCCACCTGTTAGTTCTTCGATCTCTGGCGCTAGTGCCTCACACATAGTATTAACAGCATTGGCACCCATAGCATCACGTACATCCACTATCAGATGTATTACTATCATTTTACCTAGGGGGCTGTCTAGGATCCTAACCTCTAGATCTTTGGCTCCACCGCCTAATTCCACCAAGATTTTGTCCTGTGCATTAGCAAGCCGTAGTATCTCTGGTTTATGTTCAATAATCGACTGAGATGCCTCAGTGACATCTTCTACTTTTAACACTTGAATCTGCCCAATCATTAAGGGGGGAGAACATTCAGCTGTGAATCCTCCTTTGACTCTGGCTATCTTAGCTGCATTGCTAGCAGCAGCAACAACGCTTGATTCCTCAATGGCCATTGGAACAAGGTAGTCTCTCCCATTTATGACGAAGTTTACAGCAACACCAAGTGGTAGCTCAAAGGTTCCTAGGACATTTTCTATCATTCTATCTGCTATGTCTATGTTGAGACAAGATGAAAAAAGCTTTGTTTCTTCATCAGTTAGATCTGAAAATTTTTTTACAAACTCGATTCTTTTCTCGATAGGCAGCCTATAGAAGCCAGATACTCTAGATGATTTTATGTTTTCTGTCATAATTACGCAATCCACCTTCTCTTTTTCTTATCTGGTAATGCTAAACTCCTTTTATAAATTGTTCATCCTTTCCTTGTTCCCTTATTATATTCTTTCCCCTCTTATTCTACTTTTAAAACAAAAGAGAGATCTAAGACAAAAAATGATTTAATGATTTTGGTTTTTTTAGATTGTGGAGATTTGTGGAGATTGTGGTTTAGAATTAAGCTAAGGTTGGATGATGGGTTCCCTTGTTTTTACAGCTATGCCATAGTTAAATGATAGCATCTCATCTCTATTTAGAAGTGTTCTGCCGGCACCTAGTAGTTTATCATTTTCGTCTACAATCAAACATTCATCAAATGGTCTCAGCTCCGGATCGCATTCCACTACAAATCTGGCGAAAACATTTTTTCCCTCCTCTACAAATGATGCTGCCTCCTCTTTTATAACAACCCTTAGCCGAGGGTATCTAAAAAAATTGTGTAGTAGATATGCTCCATGTCTTTTTAGGGTGAATAGTCCATCTGAGGCACGCATTGATAGGACATGCCTTTCATCAACGTATATATTTCTGATTTTTCCAGTTTTTTTAGATTTAACAATTTTTATTTTTCCTCTGAGCAGTGCCTGAGAAGCGTTTTTTCCAAACTGGATATCTGCAACAGCTGAAACCCTACGTAGATCCATATCTATATTTTCTTCTTTTTTAGGTGGAAGATATGTGTTTATTTCATGTAGGGTTTCGTTTCCCCTCCAAAGCAGTATTTTTTTGTTTTTTGTGTATTCTAAGAACATTTTTTTTGTTTCTCTTTTGGTTTCTTCATCTACCCTTTCTGGAAAAACAGATTGAGCGAATGGGTACATTTCATCTAGTTCGATGGGTACAGGTCCTAGATGAGATTTTATTATTATGTTTATGTATCTATTCTTTTTTGATATTTTTCTTATCTCTTTCATGTAATATTTTGAATATGGTTTTTTTCCCTCAGGAAAGACTATGGTGATTGTGCTGGGTAATGGTCTATAATTTTGTAGTATTCTTTTGTGGCATCTGTAGATGATGGGTCTATGTATGGTGTGTGTTCCAGTGTAGAACAATGCCTTGTTTTTGCTTATTGGCTCGTATTGCTCTAGCCATTCTTTGTTTCCTTTTTTTCTTAGTTCTTTTAGTGCTTCAAGTAGATATGGATTTGTACTGGCTCTTCTTTCTACTAGTTCCCATAGACTTCCCTCTGCAATTGATTTTCTGATTTTTTTTATTTCGGAGAAGCTGATGTATAGATTGTGTTTTGCTATCAGAAGAGTCATCTCATTTTTCTCCATTTTTTTTAGCTCTGTTGCTGTTGTTTTTGTGCAGATGGGGCAGCAGCAGGGCAGTTCGTTTAACTCATCTATCTTTTCTGTTCCCCATGGAAAGATCATTCTTCTATCATTTGCATACTTTGCATATGCAGAGGAGTCGAAGAAATCGCAGCCGAGTGCAACAGCTATGGGGAATATTAGTGGATGTCCTGCTCCGAATAGATGCACAGGTTTTGATGGGTCTAAACCTTTTTTGGATGATATGATACATCTGATGACATCGGTGTATCTCTGTTTTTCTAGCAGTGGAACTATACCTCCGATTGGATAAAAATCTGCTTTTATTCTGGTGAGTTCCTCTGCGCATTTTTTTCTTAGATCAGGATAGATGGATCCCTGTACTGTGCATGCTAGCAGCATATCATTTTCTTCTTTTTTTATTTCCATGCTTTGTTTGGCACGTTTGATTGTCTCTTCTACTGTTTTTTTTGCTTCTTTTTTACTCTGCTCTGGTGTTCCGAAGACATCTAAGATTGTTCCCACATCACTCTTTATTTCTGCTTGAAATCTTACGATTTGTAGCGGATCTATGTTGATATCTCCATACATATAGGATTGGAAGGTCCCTGAGTCTGTCATAATTGGTCCATTGAAATCTATTACTTTATGTACTCCTTTTTCTAATGCTTTCTCCCTTAGAAAAGGGTCTTTACTGATTATGTATGCATTTGTTATCACCATCTCTGTTCCAAAAAGTTTTTTCATTTCTTTTGGTGTGATTAGTATTTTGTTGGGGTTAATAACTGGTAGGAGAGTTGGTGTTGTTATTGTCCCGTGTTTCGTTGTGAATCTACATATTCTCCCAGCTGCATCTCTGTCTTTGATTTCGAATTTTGCTTTAGATATCATTTTTGTATTCAGAGAATAGGTAATTTAGGAAACAGTATATAACGATATCATGCTAATGTTATCAATGTGTATTGGATGGTTTTTTTCAAAAAACCAGAAAAAACCATGTTTTTTCACCCTTTGGTTCATAAAGAAGTCTATGTTTTTTTATGTGGTAGAATGATGAAGTAGGTAGTTGAAAACCGGATTGTGTCATGTCTCGAAAGCTTAACTATTTATTTTCTTTTAAGGAACATCTCTATTGTTTGATGAGTTTCCCGTTTTTTCCTATATAAATCTTTGTTTTGTCTTTACACATTTACAAAGTTAAGCTTCATATTTTTCTTATGCTCCTATCTGTATTGGATCTACTATTCTTTTTAGAATCGCTATTGCAGATAATGATGCCATATAACTAGATTGGGGATTGTTAGGGTTCGGCAGGTTTTCCATCTCGGCACGTAGTCTACCAAATCGTCCATGGGCTAATATCTTATGACTAATTCTGTTTACCACCGGATCTGCCACTATTTTTACTCTTGTTCTGTCAAAACCGATTCCAGCTAACGATAAACAGGCTGCGACATTTATGTTTCTGGGGAATTTTTTTACTGCCTCACGTGCATTTCCATCAAAAACAACTGTTCTCTTATTCAATCTTCTACCCAGAGATGATGGTGGTTTTGTTGTTACAAGTGTGACACTATCGATTTTTTCTATACTAGCTGCTAATATACCATCAATTCCACATACAGCACCTGATGGTAAATATATTCTGCATCTTTTTCTTCTTGCTGTGTTCTCAAGTTTTTTTCTAAGTTGATCATCAAACAGACTTCCTATGCTCATAATAATTAGGTCTTTACCTGCTCGTAATACTTTTAGTCCATATTCTACGACAGCCTGCTGCGATGCTGCCTCGAACACGACATCTACATCTTCTATGAAATCCTCCACCTTTCTTACCTCTGCTTTTCTAAGTAGTCTACAAAGTGTGTCCGCAGCCTTTTTATCTCTATCATATAGGTAGATTTTTTTGATCTCCCTCATTCTATCTGCAGCCTTTGCCACATCACTCCCTATTGCTCCACATCCGATTATTCCAAGATTCATGGTAGATTACCAAAAACCCTTAATAGACTGAGTAGATATAAAAAATGTTCTCATGGATGATATTGATAGATATCTTCAGGAGGATCTCGGTACAGCGGGGGATATTACATCAGACTCATTGTTTACTGACGAAATAGCCTACGCCTATATTGTGTCAAAGGAGAAGTGTGTTGTTGCGGGTTTAGAGGAAGCAAAAAATGTTTTCGAAAGAGTTGGAGCAACAGCAACATTGATGGTCAACGATGGAGATCTTATAGAGAAGAATACTGCTGTGGCTTATATTAATGGATCCATTAGGTCTATATTAAGAGGGGAACGTTTGGCTCTTAATTTCATTTGCAGGATGAGTGGCATTGCATCGGAGACAAAAAGGCTTATAGATATATGCAGAACAGTTAACCCACAGGTAATAATCGCGGCTACTAGAAAAACAACTCCTGGTTTTCGTAAATATGAGAAAAAAGCTGTTATTCTTGGTGGCGGAGATCCTCATCGATATGGTCTATATGATGCTGTCATGATAAAGGACAACCACATACGTTTCATAGGCTCAGTTGAGGATGCTATAAAAAGAGTCAAAAAAAAGATTAAAAACAAAATTATAGAGGTAGAGGTGGAAAACAAAGAGGATGCAATTGCTGCTGCTAAGCTGGATGTGGATGTTATAATGTTGGACAACTTTGACGCAAAATCAGGAAGACTCACAGCTAAGAAAATCAGGCAGATCAACCCGCACATAGTTATCGAGGTATCTGGTGGTATTACACCAGAAAACATCATTGAATATGCCTCTTTTGCAGACCGCATCTCACTTGGATACCTAACACATAGCATCAAAAGCAAAGACTTCTCACTGGAAATACAAGTTCCCAGATAGAAAATAAAGTAATAAAAATAAATAGAAGAGATTGTCGCTCCCAGGTCAAGGAAATATTTTAATAACCAAAATGCCTTTACAATATTGTAGAAAATATAATATTTGCCGATGATGTTGGTTTTGTCGTTGGGAGGATAAAGAAGGGTGGTATTTAATGAAAAAAATTGTTGAAGAAGTAGTAGCTAGAGAAAAGAAAAATAAGAGTAATAAAGGTAGCAAAAAATCTAAGAAATTTGATGTTCTAAAAACTATGCCAGCTGCTGCAGGTATCAATACAGGCATTAATAATCATGAGTTAGAAAAAGTCTTAGCTGGACTGACCACCAACATTAAGGTTGTCGGATGCGGTGGCGCTGGGACCAACACTATATCACGATGTCTAACAGAGGGTATTAGTGGTGCAGAGCTGATAGCTATCAACACTGACGCTCAACATCTTTTAATGGCAGATGCACCACATAAGATCTTGATTGGCAGACATCTAACCAAGGGTTTAGGAGCGGGGTCTCTACCTCAGATTGGTGAGGAGGCTGCTAAGGAAAGTGAGCAGGATATCAGAGCAGCGGTTGCACCTGCCGACATGGTTTTTGTAACATGTGGACTTGGAGGGGGAACAGGAACGGGTGCATCTCCAATCGTAGCTGAGATTGCTAAAGAAGGAGGTGCCCTGACCATAGGTGTAGTAACTCTGCCATTTAGTGTCGAAGGAGTCATACGTATGGAAAATGCTGAGGCAGGTCTAAAACGCCTTAGAGATGTATGTGACACTGTTATTGTTATACCAAATGATAAACTGCTTGACATAGTTCCTAATCTTGCATTAAATGCTGCCTTCAAAGTGGCTGATGAAGTACTTATGAGGTCAATCAAGGGCATCACTGAGATGATAACTATGCCTGGGCTGGTCAACCTAGACTTTGCTGATCTTAAAACAGTTATGAAAAGAGGCGGCGTAGCTATGATCGGCCTTGGTGAGGCAGAGGGCGAAAACAAAGCAGTAAATGCTGTTATCGAGGCTCTCAACTCCCCATTGCTGGAGGTAGACATTTCAGAGGCAACAGGCGCTCTTGTCAATGTAACCGGTGGAGATGATATGACTATCAGCGAGGCAGAAAGGGTGGTGGAGGAAGTCTACTCACGTATCGATCCCAATGCACGTATAATATGGGGTACCACAATCGAGCCATCTCTTAAGCATAGCATACGAGCAATGTTAGTGATCACTGGTGTAAAATCAAAACAAATCCTAGGTCCTACACACAAGGCTTTTGAAAATAAAGAATATGGAATCGATTTCGTAGCATGACTCACTAACTGAAAAGGGGAAATCCTTTATATACAACCTTTTCTTTTGACCCCTTTAGCCAAATCCCTCTCTTCAAAAGATATAGGAGTGTTTATTAATTTGAGTAACAAGAAGGGTTTTATTGACAAAGCATGGGAGCTACAGCACAGGATAGAGTCCCGTCAGCAGAGAATAGGTAAGGGCAAATATGGTCGTGTTCTTAAAATGGCTCGGAAGCCTACTAATGAGGAATATAAAAAAACAGCTAAGATCACCGGACTTGGGATATTAGTCATTGGGGCGATAGGCTTTGTAATCTACATATTTAAAGAACTAGCTGTTCCATGGATACTCTCAATGCTTGGATATTAAAATGAAACATTTGAACTAGAAAAATCAAGAGGTGTTATAAAAAATATGGTGAATGAAGATTCCCATCAACCTTCTTCTAATGAATCTACTGAGGAGTTATCAAAAATATTTACCATCAAAACACAGGTTGGAAAGGAGCAAAACACTGCCGATCTAATCAATAGTAGGGCTACTAAATCAAAAATAGAGATACCCGCAATTCTTGTAACACCAGAGCTACGTGGATACATATTTGTTGAGGGTTTTGATGAAGAGCGTATAAAAAACATGATCAAAACAGTATCCTATGTAAGAAGTATGCTCAATGGAGATATACCTATCGAGCAGATAGAACATTTTCTTACACCAGCATCTGCGGTGGCGAAAATCGCTGAGGGAGACATAGTTGAAATGGTAGCAGGGCCATTCAGAGGTGAGACAGCCAAAGTAACACATATTGATGATGCAAAGGAGGAGATTACCGTAGAACTATTTGAGTCACTGGTCCCTATCCCTATAACTGTGAGAGGTGAACAGGTAAGGATTATCAAGAGGAAGGATGAGGACAGTGAAAAAAAAGAATAAAAAAAGAAAGGAGGTAAAATAAAAAAATGCCTGAAGTCATAGAAGCACTTGTAGAGGGAGGGAAAGCATCCGCTGGTCCTCCACTGGGTCCCGCGCTTGGCCCCATGGGTGTAAACATCATGCAGGTAGTCAATGCTATCAATGAGAAAACCAGGCAGTTTGAAGGAATGAAGGTCCCAGTTAAAGTTATTGTTGATCCTAAAACAAAAAAATTTGATGTTGAAGTGGGCACACCACCAGCTACATCGCTTATTCTCAACGAGCTTAAAGCTGAAAAGGGCTCTGGAGCCCCCTCCACTCATAAGATTGGTAATCTCTCCATTGATCAGGTGATCAAGATTGCTAAGATGAAATATGACAGCCTACTGGGCAGAACTCTCAAGCAAAAAACAAAGGAGATACTCGGCACATGCGGATCAATGGGTGTTACCGTGGAAGGGAAAAAACCAAAGGAGATACAAAAAGCTATAGATGCTGGCGAATATGATTCTAAATTCGTCTAAATCCACGTTGAAAAAACTGTTTAATTGATTTTAACATCCTGTCACGTCTCACCTGCAATGGAATCGTGGTTCCTTCGCCCCATGTGTTTTTTTTGTTGATCTCCGAAACAATAGAGTCCACATTCGTATCAGTGGAGTCAAAAATAGTGTATCCATACCCAGCATATAGAGGGTCATGAGCATCACTGCCACCTGTTCCACCAAGGTTAAATCTTCTTGCCGTCTTAGCTGTTTTTATGTTGGTTTTAGGAAGACTACATCCATTAAAAACCTCCATTGCAGGGACTTGCCTATAGATTAGCCGTAGTTTCTTCTCCTTTATCCCAGACATCTTTCTGAAGAGATGAGGAACAATAGGTACTCCACCGATGTCTAAAATTTTTTCTACAGTTTCCTCCACAGAAAGATCTCTTGGAATCTCCTCTTTGACATTTAATGCTATAATATGTCCATCGCTGGTAGATATTTCTACACCAGGTATAACTATAAAACCTGACGGTTTAACCTTGAGTGCTTTAAGCCCACCTCTAACAGTGTTGTGGTCGGTTATCGCCATACCATCTAATCCTCTTTTTTGAAGTATTTTGATTATATCCCTGGGTCCACCAGTTGCATCCTGTGAATACTGTGAATGGATATGCAGATCCAGTTTTAACATGTTTTGAACATCCATCTCAAAGAATTTTTTCACCACCCTGGTAGGAGACCACTGGTATTAGAAATTTACGGATTTAAAAAATCATGAGCCATGAAAGTAATTGTTGGCTCTATCCCCTCATTGTTATAAGGAAGGGGAATGAAAACATTTGATAGCTAAAGTTATGCTAGACTATATAATTATGGATAGGATAGACCATACAGCTATGTTTACTGTCACAGCTATAAGAGCGATTCTAATGCTGTTAGCCCATTGGAGTTCCAGCAAATATCTAGAAACAAGGACATAGGATAGAAAAACAATTATCAACACACCTAGCATTCCTCCAACCCATGACAATAGATACATCTCGGAAAGTAAACCAGCCAGGGTAATAATACATGCCCCAAGAAACATCATTTTTTTCTGGAAAAAATTATGCAAATCTTCGAAATCGGATAACTTAAATCGTTCCAACAGATATAGCCCGCCATATAGGATAAGTAGGTTTAGAAAAAAATCGATGATAAATAGACCTGAGATCCACATAACTGTGGTGTTGTTTTCACTAAATATATGTTGAGCTTGATTTTGATGAGAGGAACCGACGTCTGGATACACAGGAATAGGATTCCCTGCAGCTGTGCCGTAGTATAGCACTGCGGTGTATGTAAAGAACATACATATGCCTGCTATAGCAACAAATATGATAGGTTTTATAGAATTTATCATCATAATGTTAAAGCATAAAAAATCAAGTATTTAAGTAGTTAGCTCAGTTAGTTCCATGATCCTAAAATTCTAAAAGGAGAATAGTAGTCAGAGAGGATATCAGTCAAATAAAATTATTTTGGTAAAATTGTGACATAGGCATCATTATTGTTTTGTGAGCAAAAAACCTTTGTTGAGAACGAAGGAGCCTATATCCTAAGAATGTTTTTTTTCTAGTCAAATACTTTTTCTCTTTTTATTTCTAAAATTTGGATGAGTAGATGCGGGTGCCGGGATTTGAACCCGAGTCGTAAGCTTGGCAAGCTTAAGTGATACCAGACTACACCACACCCGCATAGAGTTCAGTGGATATCAGAGTGTGGAAATCAAGTAAGTATCAAACTTATTAAAAAGGCTTATGGTCTATTTATTCGTTTCAACGGTTTGCTGAGATGCCGTCTTGCGCATACTGGTACCTCATAGAATCCGATGTGGAGCTCCCGTTTCTTCTCTCTGACCACAGGTTTGGTCTTTGTTATACCACATTTCCTGCATTTGTATCCCTGATTTTTCCCTCTGGATTTCATGTGCCTACCGCAGTGCGGACAAACAGGGTTTTCTATCTTTTCAACTATTTTTACCAGGTTCTTAACATTGATTTTTTCTAGGTTTACTGTCAGAGGATGTTTTCTGACTCCACCATATACTTCGACTAGGTCTCCTACATGTAGTTTCCGTATCGTTTTTCTTAGCTGTTTTGTGGGCTCATATGCTGCGCAGTCTATCGTTCCAGTGTTGTCTTTTATGGTAAATATTACATGTCCTCCTGGACGGGTATGTGGGTTTCTGGCTACAATTCCCTTTACTATAACAGATTCGTAGGGTTGTATGTTGTTTATGTTTTTTCTCTGAAGATGATCATCTGTTGCCTGATTTGTCTCGAATATTATCCAGCTTTCAACTGGCTCTGACTTAACAACTGAGATTGCCTCTATCAGATCTTTTTCGTTGTCTCCTCTTATTCCATATAAAACTGGGCATGGTGAGTTGGGTGTTAGACGATTATGTCTGTTTATATAGTCATAGTTGTCAAAAGTGGTTTTGTATTTTTTATCCATCTTTTTGACAGATTCATCATCAACAAATCTTTTAGTCCCCCATCTCTTTTTTTTTCGATACGTTATCAGCTCATATGTTTTGTCTCTAATTGGTTTCCAGGCTATTGCAGCTGTTGCACCGATTAATCCTCTGCAGTTCTTATATCCTATGTAGTCTGCTCTAAGTGATTCTAGTGTTTGTCTTACATCATCTAATGAAACTATTTTTCTAACTGTTTTTTTGTAGCAATCAAAAGATGGTTTTTTATTTGAGATGACAACACCAGGGTTTGTGTTTTCATCCTCCGCCATAGCATATGTTTCTACTACTTCCCTGATTATTTTTTTTATCCTTTTCTGTTCTGATTTGTCATGTTCACGTAGTTTTTTTGAGGCAGCAAATACTTCACTGCCATCTATTCTCCCTATCAGTATCTCCTTTTTGTTTCCTATACCCACTTGTATGGATACTGCACCGTTTCCCCGGGTTTTCCATGGTATGTTGGGGTTTAATCTTACAAGCCGTGGATGTCCAATGATATTGTAGTTTTCCTCATGTAGTCTCTGAATAACTGTTTTTGCAATATATGTTGTGCATCCTCCACGTAGTGAGTCTGTGTCGTCAATACCTATCCAAATTTGCCTCTCACCCGCAAAAGATTATTATACATGTTATACTTTAAGTTTGCATACTGAAGTATGGAGCGAATGGAACGAGCAGAGCTGTTGCAGTGCATCCGAGATACCCTAATGTATGCAGGTTTTTATGTATCTGAGCTCTATATAATGCGTCTCATGGGTTTTGACTTAGTGGCAAGAAAGGATAATGCACTGCTTATAGTTAAGGTTTTGACAAACATTGATTCTCTGTCAGAGGATGTTGCAAATGAGTTAAAAACATTGTCGTTTCTTCTCCATGGCTCCCCTATGCTGATTGGGGAAAGAGATGGTAGTGGTCCTCTGGAGGACAATGTTGTTTACTACAGGTTTGGGATACAGGCTATAACCTTCAACACTCTAAAGAATCATCTTCTAGATGGCATGTCTATCAAGGCATATGCAGCACCTGGCGGTACATATGTAAATCTTGATGAAAAAAAACTCCGCAGGCTTCGCCAGGAGCAAAACATTTCTCTAGGAGAATTCGCAAGATTTGTACGTGTTTCCAGAAGAACGGCTAGACTCTACGAGGAGGGTATGAATGCACGTTTTGAGATCGCCTTAAGGATCGAAAAACTCCTAGGTAGCACCATTACTATACCTATAGACATACTGGGAACCAAATCCACAGATAGAAAAGATGTTGTACTGCCAGGTAGAGAAATCAACAGCCTCAAAACATTTCAAAGAGAGATATTCTCACTGTTAGAAAAAGTTGGATACAAGATAATTCCTATGGAGAGATGTCCATTTGAAGCGCTGAGTAAAGATAGAGACCAGATACTTCTAACCTGTGCGCATAGATATAGCAGAAAACTATTTAGAAAAGCACAGATAGTGAGCAGCATATCCAGGATCACAGAAAAACATGCCGTTCTTTTTATCGACAGAGAGATTGGAAAAACAAACATAGAGGGAACACCCATCATAATGAAATCTGAGCTTAAAAAAATTAGAGACCCAGAAGAAGTCATTGACCTAATTATCGAAAGGAAAATAAAAAGAACCTAGAGAATTACAAACAAAAAAAAGAGGGGGGTTAATATCTTCCCTTATTCCATCAATCAACCTCTCTCCTCTTTTTACGACAACATATTTATTCCAATTAAATACCAGATAACCAGATAATATTAGAATCAGATAACCAAAAACCAAAAGAGTCAGATAACCAAACTTTTATAAATAAGGTTATTATTCCCGAGAACTACACCTTCCATTAATCTTCATAAAAAAAGAAAAAGCAAAAAAGATAGACCAAAAATATTTAAAAAAGAACCAAAAAACCATCTCTGATGATGCAAATGGTAGAAAAAAAAATCATTGACGCAGTTCAAAAAATATTAGAAGAATCTAAAAAACAAAACAGAAAATTCAAACAAAACATAGACATGGTCATAAACCTAAAAAATGTTGATCTAAATGATGCCAAAAACCGTATAGACGAAGAAATCATCCTACCACACGGACGAGGAAAAAAAGCAAAAATAGCACTCTTTGCAACTGGAGAGCTAGCCATGAAAGCAAAAAAACACGTCGACCTACTCATCAAACCTGAGGATATAGAGGAACTCTCCAAAGACAAAAAGCATCTTAAAAAAATCGTAAACGAACATGATTTCTTCATCGCAGAGGCACCACTCATGCCAACCATCGGTAAAACACTAGGTGTCGTACTAGGACCACGTGGAAAAATGCCGAAGCCAGTACCACCAACCATAGACATAGCCAACATCGTCAAAAACCTTAGAAACACAGTAAAAATACGATCCAAAAGCAACAAAACCTTCCACACAATAGCTGGAAAAGAAGACATGGAAAAAGAACATATAGCTGAAAACATAGACACTATCATAAAAAGACTAGAATCAAGATTAGAACGAGGACGAATGAACATCGAATCCGTATACATAAAAACGACAATGGGCCCATCAGAACGAATATTATAAAAAAACCTTTGCGGAGTGTGAAAACAAAAAAATGGCTCATGTAGCAAAATGGAAATACGATGAAGTACAACAACTCACCTCCATGTTGACAAAAAACAGAGTAATAGGAATAGCAGAAATCGGAGGCATACCAGCACCACAACTACAACAAATGCGTAAAAACCTTAGCAAAAACGCATACATAAAATGTGCAAAGAACTCTCTAATACTACGAGCATTAGAAGAGGCAGAAAAAAAAACACCTGGAATAGCAAAACTAAAAGAATCAATTCAAGGTCAAACAGCAATCATAGCCACAGACATGAACCCCTTCAAATTATTCAAACAAATCAAATCCACCAAAACCACCGCACCAGCAAAAGGAGGAGAAACAGCAACACATGACATAGAAGTAAAAGCAGGGGACACACCATTCAAACCAGGGCCAATAGTTGGAGAACTACAAAAAGCTGGGATACCCGCCGTAATAAGAGAAGGCAAGGTTGTAATCAAAGAAGACAAAACAATTATACACGCTGGAGAAAAAATACCACAAAATGTAGCACAAATGCTAACAAGATTAGAAATATACCCAATCGAAATAGGAATGAACCTACATGCAGTATACGAAAACGGCAACATATTCAAACCAGACATACTAGACATTAACACCGAAGAATTCATAGCAAAAATACAACAGGCTATATCCGATGCCCTCAAACTAGCCATAGAATCCACATGGACCAACAAAACAACCATTAAAACACTACTACAAAAAGCATACATCAACGCCCTAATACTCTCCACAGAAAAAAACATACCCACAAAAGAAAATATAAAACATCTAATAGCCAAGGCACACAGAAACACACTCATATTAGCATCACAGATACCAAATGTATTGGATGAAAACCTAAAGAAAACAGCCACATAAAAAAGAGAAATTAGAATCAAAAAGGGTTTAAAGGAGGAAAAAAAGAAATGGAATATATATATAGCGCAATGCTTCTCCACTCAGCAGGAAAAGAAATAACAGAAGAAAACATAAAAAAGATTCTAACAGCAGCAGGCATCAAAGCTGATGATGCCAGAATAAAAGCATTAACAGCATCTCTAGAGGGCGTAAACATAGATGAGGTAATCAAATCAGCAACAACAATACCTACCACCGCTACAGCGGCACAACCAACAGCAGCAGCTCCTGCTGGAACACCTGAAGCAGAGAAAAAAGAAGAAGAAAAGAAGGAAGAAAAGAAAAAACCTGAGGTCTCTGAAGAAGAAGCCGCAGCAGGACTCAGCGCATTATTCGACTAAAAAAACAGACGAACAGACACACACCCCAGATATTTCATTGTCCTCTACACCCCCATTCGCTCCCACATATCAGCATAAAAAATCACTGGCCCTATAACAGCAAGTAAATCAAATAAAAACACAAACATAAGCAAGGATCATAAGATAATCCTATGCCTCATTGTACCTAAAAATCCCATCAATATCTCCAGTTAGTTCGCAGTCAATCAACTTCTCGTCCAGTGCTTATGAATAGGGACCCCATCATAAAACCCAATTCCCAATAGGGAATCTTCAATATTTCCCTCCTCGCCAAAAAACATAAAAATCAAACCATTTTCCCAAAAACTTCTTGCTGTTTCACCCGTCTGTCTACTACAATTACATTCCTCTACTAACCTAAACTCCTGAGGAACATAATATCTTCCTTTACATATGCAAAAAAGAAATCATAGGAAAATAGAACTTCCGGCCGAGGCAGTCTCAAATAGCAAAACGCCGGTCAGGGTGGGGGACGGGATGCACTGGATAGGAGGAATGTGCTTTCGAATGGAAAGCAGTCCAAAGGTTGCCTCCCCTATCTCTTCTCTTAGTCCCCCAATATCACAATGTTTTTCTTAAATAAATAGTTTTCTCTTCCATTTCTATCAAGAGTTATAGGAGAGAAGGTGAAGGAAATAAAATCCTATGGATAGCCACCAACTATGAGACTTGGATCACCGAGCAACAGAAATTCTTCGAGAGTGAAAAAATCTTTTCCAACATAGTTTATGTAATCGTTTTGTGACTGCACAAGCATTTCAGATACTGTGATTCCTTCGTCATATGCTTTAAAGAAATGGACGTCTAGATATCCCGCTCCGGCATGCACCCCATTCTCATTAACCCAGGTATATGCAGATCTTGTAGACCCCACTGCTGCTATGACTCCTCCATCCTTTTTGCATACAAAACTCCATGCAAAACATGGTAGATAGATAGACGGATCAAACCTTTCACCCAATAGTTTCATTATCCATGGATAATAACGAGCTAGATCAGACATGTTGAAATCAAGTTTTGCTGTCAAACATGCATCTAAAAAGATGATGGGTAGTCTATAATGATTTCTAATACCATGTAGAAATGGTGTGTAGTAAAAAATCATTCTGTCCATAATTGCATTTGGCCGGTAGGTTCCAAATCCATGTTCAAATCCATGTCCTGCATAGCTGATAAAACCTGCCCCCTTTGTGACTGCTATGTTGAATGTTATTGGACGTAGATTGTGTTTTGATGTCCAAAGTCTGATCTTTGAGAAATTAGGTAGGTTTTCTGCCACCTCTGTATTTGTTATTTCTCCTTCAAAAACATTTTTTTTAGCCCATGTGTAAAATGGAGGAAAGGTATCTCCACCAACCAATATTATCCTTTTAAACCATGCCTGATCATAGGTTTTTTCCTCATAGTTTACTATCTTGTTTACTATAATGTCTACCTCTTTTTTGCTTTCACATGCAAGTCTACCTACATAGACATCTGGATACAAATCTACATCGTCGATATCTATAGGTGTATGGTTGTCGTAAATCACCTCCCCAAATCTACTATTATTGTTTGCATCCCAGCTGCAGAAAGTGTAGTTCTCATCATAGATGTCTGCGTAGTATAGGTCAGAAAGTATGTCTTTTCCCCATGGTGAGGCATATGTAGTTCTTGTAGGTGTTTTTCTGATGTCTCCGACCAACAGTACATATGTGGTGTTCCATTCTTCAACAGCATATTTGATAAAATATTTGATCTGCTCGGCATGGTCTCTACCTGAAAACTCATTGTATATGCTTTGTAGTGTAACAATATTTGTCTCGATACTGTGATTGTTTTTATGATTTACAAGTGGCTGTAGATTATCGTAGAACTCTTCTGGTGTGATTACCACAAGGTCGTATTTGTTATTTGATGTATGTTTTTCTTCCTTATCATCTATATTCACTGTTTTTTCATAGTTTATCTGTATCCTAATCTGTCTGGCATGTTGAATAATGTTTTCTGCGGGGATGTATCTAATTGGGTATAGATGTATGGTTAGGTACAGTACGTGTGATCCATTTCTATTAATACCTGTTCCTTTTATGCAGCTGTACCATCTGCTGGGATATGGAGTGTGACTGTTGTATGTTTTTGTATCTAGTATGTCCGGCTGTGTAGTGATTATCATCATTTTTTCTAGATGTTGTGGAGTGGGAACCGGTTTTATCCTTTTGTTTATTTTCATTGTTTTTATTTCTTGTGGGATTATCTTTATTTTATTGATTTTTGTTCCAAATGGAAATTTAAATGTTTTTGTAAAGATGGGTATCATAGGTTTTGATGGAATGTGGGTAAAAGAGTTTGTTCCGTCAACAATGATTGTTGAATATTGGCTGTCTTCCCTTAGTGATAATGATGGGAATTCTTGTATGAGTTCTATACTTGCTGTGGTTTGAAAAATGGTGTTGCTGGCTTTTATGTTTGGGGTATTAAGTGTTGCCAGTCCAGCTATTATAAGCACTGTAGATATTCCTAAAACAATCTTTTTGCTACAAATATTTTTTTTCATCAGTTTTCCCCCTTATGTTTTTTGCTGATGTATTGAGGTGTAGATGTTATGTGGTATATTTTTTGTCTATTAGAATATCCTATTATATCTGTTTTCATCTGACTTTTTTTACATCAAGTTATTTGGATTTAAAGTAGTACCACTATATTATTTAAGATTTTTGTATATTTTTTATTTAATAAATTTAATATTTGGGTTGGGGGGGTAGAGCGATGTATAGGAAAGAGGTTGTTTTAGTTAAGGACACAAATAATTGGACACATTAAAGTTGAATTGATGTTTGTCCAAGAATTGATCGATGTTCTTTTGCATATCCTCAATAGATGAAAAATAGGTTGAATTTGTAACCATAGTT
>QMSS01000010.1 GCA_003649715.1 Thermoplasmata archaeon | reverse complement strand
TTCAGTAACGCTACAGCAAAGAATGCAGTAACAGTATTGAATGATGCTGTTGAGGTTTATGGTGTTCCAAAGCAGGTTATGACTGATCATGGAACACAGTTCACCAGTCTTCCAAGAGAAGGATGTCAGAATCCTGAACCAAATGTTTTCCAGAAGAGACTAGAGGAGTTATAGTATAAAACATGTCAAAGCTAGAGTAAAGCATCCTCAGAGTAACGGTAAGGTTGAGAAAACCGTAGATACAATCATGAAACTATATCAGCACTTTGAAAGCTGGGATATAACAGTTGCATATTACAACTTTGAAAGACCTCATATGAGTTTACGTATTGATAACCTTGAGACACCTTTCCAGGCATACCTTAGGAAGATGCATCCTAGGAAAAGGGTTAAATTCATTCAGGAGCATCAACATCTTATTTCAGAGTTTGCTCCTGAATTTCTTATGGAAGGTGATTGATGATGACAAACTCAAAATACTCGGAGGAACTTAATTCAGGATATTACAAAAATTTGTGTGGTATAAAAAAGTATTTTTTTAGAATGAAATATCCTTATCCTCTTTTAAAACACTTTGCCTTTTGTTCCATTCTCAAACTCATCTCTAGACAGCATGATCAATGCTAAGGCGCAGATGCTAAGAGCTATGCCTATAATAAATCCAAAAGAAAATATCCCAAGTACAGCGCCTGCAACAGAAAGACCAAAATATTGACGTTTAAAGGCGGCTGCAGCTGCAGCTAATGCAAAACCAGAAAACACTACTATAAGTGTTATCAGAACAAGATTTTCGGTATTGACCAATAGTATGTTGAACAGAAAATTTAGCCCTAAAAAAGTTACCTGACTAGCCATCTTTATAGAAACTGCAGTAAAAACCCCTAGAAAAAAAACTATTGTTAGTAATACCGATGCTATGATAGGTTTGTTTGTTTTCGGTCTTAGAGAGGATAAAACAGTTTTCCGTGGCTCACCATGTTCCTCCCATCCACATTCAACATCTGCTGATGCATTAGAACTGGATGGTGTGCATCGAACCATGAATACATGTCTGCATTCAGGACATGTGGCCTCATATTTTTCGCTGTCATCTGGTGCATCAACCACAAACCCATATCCACATTTTGGACATTTAGTCCTACCCTTCATATCAACTCTCACCAGATCCCTAAACATGCTTCAGGAGGTTTAAGATATGATATGTTTACTGGGTTAAGTATATTTCTATAAATTTTACCTTCTATTACATGGATACAAAACAAAAATGGATACAATTATCTTTAAATATACCCTGTTTATTTCAGAAACACCAAAGAAAAGACCAAAAAAGTAAAAAATAGAGTTTTTTAGAGGAAAAAACAAATGGCTCGATTCCCAGAGGCAGAAAAACGGTTGTTAAACAAAAAAGTCTGCATGAAATGTGGGGCATTAAATGCACCCCGAGCTAAAAGATGCAGAAGATGTAGATCTAAAGAATTGAGACCAAAGGCCAAAGAGAGCAGAGGAGTATAAATTTTCTTTTTTTAGAAAACCATCATGTTTAAAAAACATCATCTCTTTTCAGATTAACAGTTGAAATAGACTATGCCAGAGACAAAGGTTAAAAAAACAGAGGATTTCCACGAATGGTACAATGAGATTGTAGAACTAGCAGATCTATGTGACAAAAGATATCCTATAAAGGGTATGAATGTCTGGAGACCCTATGGCTGGAAACTAATGAGACATGTAGATGAGCTTATAAGAGATGAAATGGAAAAAACCAGTCATCAAGAAGTATGTTTTCCACTTCTCATACCAGAATCCTTGTTTAAAAAAGAGGAGGAGCATATAGAGGGGTTTGGCAGCGAAGTATACTGGGTTACATATGCGGGAAACAACCAGCTTGAGGAGAGATGGCTTCTAAGACCCACATCAGAAACCGCTATGTACCCGATTTTCTCATTATGGATAAGATCACATACAGATCTGCCTCTAAAAACATTTCAGATAGTCAACACCTTTAGATATGAAACAAAACAGACAAGAGCATTCATACGTGTACGAGAAATCCATTTCTTTGAAGCACATACCTGTCATAAGGATTTCGAGGATGCAGAAAGACAGATAGAGGAAGACAAAGAAATCGCTGATAGATTTCTAAAAAAACTATGTCTCCCATACATTTTTAGCAAAAGACCAGATTGGGATAAATTCGCCGGTGCATTCTACACGATCAGTATAGATGTGCTTATGCCATCAAGAAGAACACTACAAGTAGGATCCATCCATCAGTATAAAGATAACTTCGCTAGACCATATGGAATAACCTATGAAACTAGAGATGGAACACATTCATACTGTCATCAAACAACCTATGGTATGAGTGAACGGTTACTAGGTGCCATCATTGGAATACATGGAGACAACAAAGGATTGATACTGCCACCAGATGTCTCACCAATACAAGTAATAATAATACCAATCATTTTCAAGGGAAGAGAAGAAGAAATCATTTCTGAATGCAACAAAATATATCAAAAACTAACAGAAGAAAAGATAAGATCACATGTCGACAGTAGAGACATAACACCTGGGAACAAATACTATGACTGGGAACTGAAGGGTGTTCCACTTAGAATCGAGATTGGACCTAAAGAATTGGAAAAAAAAGAAATCATGCTGGTTAGAAGAGACAATGGAGAAAAAAAATTGATCAGTCAAAACATTCTTACCTCAGCAGTAAAAAAAGAGCTCAGCGACATATCTACAAGTCTCTACGAAAAAGCAAAAAATTTTCTCAGAGAAAACCTTCATAGACTCCAGACCATTGAGGAGGCAAAAGAAAAAAAAGGAATCATCGAACTACCATGGTGCGGAACTGAAAAATGTGCAACAGAAATAGAAAACATCTTAGACTCTAATACATTAGGAGAACCCATTGAGAACATAAAATGTGAAAACACATCATGTCCTATATGCGGCAACCCTGCCCAGACATGGATGAGATATGCAAAGACATATTAAAATTTAAAATTGTATTTCCTATAACCAAAATCTTCGGATGGGGAAAAAGACCATGTGGAAAAAAATAACTGCATTCCTACGAGAATACGTATCTATACTAAGCATAATAACCATTGTCCTTGGACTACTATTGTTTTTCATGGGAATCATATGGTACTGGTTCAGAGATGTGCAGATAGGACTGTACACTAACATAATAAATAGACTAGAAGACTGGAATGCATATCTACTAGTCCTTGGATTCATCATGCTGATCATGGGAACATGGTATCTCTACAGCTACAGCAAAAAAAGAAAATTTGTTTTAAATGAGCTAAAAACCAACAAACGTTCAGAACTACTAAAAAGACATAATGAGCTAGAATATACTGTTAAACATCTACCCTCCAAGTACAAAAAAATGTTAGAAGAAAAAAAAGAGGAGTTAGGAATCAAATAAAGAAGAAGAGGAGTCCTGCACAACAAACAAAATCTCCTATATACTCATATCCAAAAAAATATTTTTTTTGAAAAAGATAGAAAAATGGATTTCTATGCCCATAGAAAAAAACTTCACAGACTTCTATGTTATACTAGTAGAACCAAAATATAGTGGAAACATTGGCTTCATCTCAAGAACAATGATGAATTTCGATTTCGACAAACTCATTCTCGTAAAACCTTGCTGTAAACTGGATGATGAATGCTATACACGTGCAATGCATGCATATAAAATAATAGACCAAGCAATGATATTCCAAAGTTTTGATGAAGCCGTAAAAGACATCGACTACCTCGTGGCAACATCCTCCATAGAAAGCAAAACAGAAAAAAAACATTTGAGAAAAGCTCTCATACTAGAGGACTTTGCAGACAAAATATTCAATGTAAAAGGAAAAATAGGACTTGTCTTCGGCAGAGAAGACTACGGCCTATACAATGATGAGATAGCTAAATGCGACATTATGATGCGTATACCAACAAGCAATGTATATCCCTCTCTAAACCTATCGCATGCTGTTTCAATAACATTATATACACTATACATTAGAAAAAAAACTACTACCAAAAAGAAAAGAGAGATTGGAAGAGTCGAGAAGGAAAAATTGCAAGAGTTTTTTTCCACACTACTAGATGAAATCGATTATCCAGATCACAAAAAGAAAAACACGGAAATAATGCTCAGACGGATCATGGGCAGAGCAATGCCATCAAAATGGGAGTATCATACGCTGATGGGAGTCCTAAGTAAAACATTGGAAAAAATCAAAAAATCTTGAAAAAACAAGATTTTTATGTAAAAAAGCCTACCGGGAATACCAAAAAAACACCAAAAAAGAACTATATATTATATAAAAGGTGATTCGGAAGGATTTAGAGAAATGAGAGGAAGATGGGTGGTATGACAAAAACTGGTAGAAAAACCTCTTCTTTTTTTAGATTGTTTCTATGGTAAAATACACGCCAGTGTTTTTTAACGCCGCATGTACCTTATCTGCAAACCATATAAGCTCATCTACATCTACCGACTCCTTACTCCACTCGTATACAAAATCATAGTTTCCCTTAGTTGCTCTAAAACCCATGTTCAGAAGCTGATTTTTTACCTCTGATGGAGAGGATCCCTCACTGTTGAACATGATCTTCAAATATGTCTTCATAGACACGTAAAAGCCCCCTATATTTTCTCCTCTTTTTATTTCTGATAGCATCAGGATTGTATCTAAATCCAGCTGAGGGTATTAAATGATTGCGAAAAAAACTAAATCATCTCCCCTCATCCGCATTTTTTATACAGGATATGAGGAAACAGGAAATGGAATATAGCATAATATCAGTATAATAACTGCTATCAGGAAAGTAAACTTTCTTTTTATATCAATCCCTGTGACATCATTAAGTGGAGGAGGATGATTCATACCAAGCATAAAAACAATTATAAGAGCAAAAAACCACCATCCAGTGAATATCATGATAAAAACTGCTATCCAACCAGCATATCTCTGCTTCTCCCCAAGTACCGCTCGGAATATATGACCACCATCTAGCTGCCCAGCAGGTAAAAGATTAATAGAGGTTATCAGTAATCCTATCCAGCCGGCAAATGCGATCAGACTCAGATTTATCGGTGTCCCCATAGGCACATTCAATATAAAACTAGATAGAAATGTAAAAAGTATAGATCCTCCAAGCACAATCTCACCAGCAGTTGGCTCACCTCCCGCAGGAATTGGAGTAGAATTCATTATACCAATCAATGTAACAGGAAATGCAACCAGAAAACCAGCTAAAGGACCTGCTACCCCAACATCAAAAAGTGCTTTTTTGTCAGGCATAGGATCCCTGCTTGATATCAAGGCTCCAAATGTTCCGATGTTGAAGCCTGGTAGAATCGGTGGTATTGGGATAAAAAATGGGAGAGAAGTATTGATTCCATGTTTTTTCGAAACAAAATAATGTCCCATTTCATGAACAAACAGAATACTCAACAAGGGGAAAGCAAAAAGAATGAAGCCGTTAAACATGTTTTCTAAGCTAAACACCTCTAAAACATTGGGAACACTCCATATATCAAAATATTCCATGTATAGAAGTGATCCTGTAAGAGCAGTTGTCATAATAGTCGCGATTAACAGTAAAACATTTACCCAAACAGGTTTTTCCTTCCTATCTGGTCTCCTTGTAACATATATTACGTGTTCCCCTCCCTGATAACGTAACATTGGTATATATCCTCTATCAGAAATAGATCTTCTCAAAGAATCAAAGTTTTCCTCTAAAGTCTCTTCATCAATCCTACAGAAAAAAACAGCAGAGTTTTCATCTGCTCTTATATCATAAAACGGGAAACGTAGACCAACTTCCTGTTTAAGAAACTCTAAATCAAAATCGGGATAAACAGAAAAACTGTTTCTACCTATGTCATCTGATGAACCATCATAACTACGATTGTTAGACATTTAACTGGGCGGAAATATTAACAACTGTTTTATAAAGGTTTGGTAAGAAGAAACCATCTGAATACCTCTGGTCTCTCATATCCCTCATTTTTGTTAACAAAACTTAGAAAATCTAATTTAAATAAAACGTTCATCAACAAATTACAAATTATCATCCATCATCTTTATCTACATGCTCTTCTATTTTGCATAAAAAAAACATAAAATTATTTGATGGGTAAGGACAAGAAGATGACGGTTAACCTGGTAATTGGTACACAATGGGGAGATGAAGGAAAAGGAAAAATTGTTGACTACTTCGCTAAGGATGTTGACTATGTTGTTCGATTCCAAGGTGGAAACAACGCGGGTCATACAATAAAGGTTGGAAACAGGATATACAAACTTCACATAATTCCCTCAGGTGTGCTACAGGGAAAAACAGGTGTTATAGGAAATGGTGTTGTCATAGACCCTGAGGTATTGATAAACGAAATCAACAATCTAAGAAAACATGGGATAAAACCTAGGCTTCTTATAAGTGACAGAGCAAACATTATCATGCCATATCATAAAATCCTTGATGGAGCAGAAGAACAATCTCTCGGTGACAGAAAAATTGGTACCACAAAAAGAGGGATTGGACCCTGCTACAGCGATAAAATAGCTCGTAGAGGCATAAGAGCAATAGATCTCATCAAAAGAGAGATTTTGAGTAAAAAACTCGGCCTTATACTGCCACTTAAACAACGAATCCTCGATGCATACGAGATAGACATAAAACTCGATAAAAAAGAGATTCTAGAAAAATACAGTAACCTCGGAGAACAACTTAAAAAATTCATTACTTCAACCCACATCATACTCAACAAGGCGATAAAAATGGGAAAAAACATCCTACTCGAAGGCGCCCAAGGGACAATGCTAGACATAGACTATGGCACATATCCATATACCACATCCTCACATACCATAGCCGGTGGATCATCTATCGGAACAGGAATCGGACCACAAAACATCGACAACATAATCGGTGTCATGAAGGCATATACGACCAGGGTGGGAGAAGGACCTATGCCCACAGAGCTATCCAACAAAGAAGGAGAGCATCTCAAACAAAAAGGATATGAATTTGGAACTACAACCAGCAGACCAAGAAGATGCGGCTGGCTTGATCTCGTTGTAGTAAAACATGCATGTACGATATCAGGAATCAATAAACTTGCAGTAACAAAACTTGATGTTCTAAATGGTCTCAAAAAAATAAAGATATGTACCCACTATCTACTCAACAACAAAAAAATAGATTATTTCCCAGCTTCTCTCGAAGAATTAGAAAAATGTAAACCTGTATACAGAGAATTCAATGGATGGAATAAGATAGACAAAAACTTAGATAGTTTCTCAGATTTGCCAGATGAGGCACAGAAATACCTCGGCTTTATTGAGAAAGAAATAGGAATTCCCATCAAAATTGTTTCAATAGGACCTGAGAGAAAAGAAACAATAGAAATTTAGATAATTTTCTTCACATTAAACGCAGTGTTGATCCAACGTAGATAAGAGTTACATGCTGCTCTAAGAGAACTAACATCCTCAGACATAATTTTTAGATAGAACCTGTTTCCTGAAACAGACATCTCAACATCTGTTTTAGGTATACTATGTTGTATCTCTGGATACAATGTTTTTGCCACTATCTTAGCTTCTTTTTCAGAATTAAAATCAAAAATAAAACTAGCTGTTTTCATATACTTTTGAATTTTTTTATCTTGCCTTGATACGTTTGGCAATAGTTGGTCTCTCTTTATAAAACACCTTGCTTCCACAGTAGGGACATTGCATACCTATGTTTTTTACATCGAATTGAACAGGTTTTTTACACAAACCACATTTGTATCTAGTCATCTCTTCACCTACTATTTCCCGAAATTTTTGATATGAGAGGAAACTATTAATCCCTCATCCATTTTTTTTATGCATTGATTTTTAACATTTTTTCTATGTTTTGACCAGCCTCTGTCCTAGGCAAGTATGCACCGCCTGCAAATGTGTTTCCACATTTTGTGCATTTCCAGATACCTGTGCTGATACGTTTAACTGTTTTCTGACCGCAAGATGAACAGATATGTCTAGCTTTTTGCTGTGTTTCTATGTAACGTATCCTTGTTCTCGTCCTTACTCCATATCTGGACTGGAAACGCCCTGCGGTGCCAACCTTTTTTGTTCTTCTTGCCATATTTATTTCCCTATGCTTTTATATAATATCTTCCGGATTTCTTTTCCGTTATTAATAGATGCTTTTATAACCTTTTTTATCTCATCTTTTGTGAAACTACCGCTGAGTCCTTTCTGCATGGCTCGTATGTCACCATTCTTATCTGTTGCAACTGTTAATCTAGCTTCTGCTATTTCTTCCTCATCTAAACATGGATCTGCAACTACGACGTTGTTGAATTTTACAGATGTGCAGGAGACTGGTGGCTCTCTTAGTGGAAGTGGAAAGTCCTCACCTAAATCGAATCGCTTAGCTGGTACTTTTGTGGTAAAGAGTGCGGCGAGTGAGGCAAGTGATGCAGCATCAAACAGGTTTCCATCATAGTCAAGAACATGAATGTCTACGAATATGATCCACACCTTTTCACCTGGTTCTATACATAGTTTCTCTAACTCGATCACCTCAGATTCTCTTACGCCCCTATCTACAACTCTTGCAAGTTCTATAGCATCCTCCTGCGGGGGGCCAGCTTCGAAATCAGGGGAGGCAAGTGGGACCAGCTCAGCACCTGTGGTTAGAACACCGGTTTCAGGTGAATCCGGGTATGGTTCTCCAACATCCATTTTTATCCCAGTGAGAACCTGTGTGTTTCCAATCTTGACTAATGCGGATCCTTCCGCCTTTGATATAATGTTTGGTTTTATCTCTATCTTTCTATATTCATCAAATTTTCTTCCATCTATTCTTTTACCCTGCTCTGCCAAGCGGCAGAGGTAGTCGCGTTTAATAGAAGGTATGATGGTCATTCTATGTCGCCTCCCTCTATAAGAGATTGATATCTATCTAGAAGTGCTTTCCTTTGAAGCTTGGAAATGATGTGGCATCCTTTGATTGCGAGGTCTAGTGCCTTGTCGAATTCTTCTATCGTTAGATGTCCATCCATTTGAAGAAGAATGATTTCGTCCGTACGTGGTGCAATTGCTACAGGTAGATCTGCATCTCCATAGTTGTCCTCTTCCTTCCCTAGATCCAAAACAACCTGTCCATCTATTTTTCCAGCTGCACATGCTACAGGTATGTCTGTCATTGGTATACCTGCATCAGCCAGTGCGACACCTGCTGCGGTTAAACCTGCGCAGCGTGTTCCTGCTTCGGCATCTAACACTTCAATGTTTACATCAATGGTTGTTCTTGGAAACTGTTCTGTTAAAATAACTCTTTCTAAAGCTTCGGATATTACCTTTGAAATTTCTCTGCTTCTTCTATCAGGACCTGGTCTTTTACGGTCTTCAACGCTGAAAGATGCCATGTTATATCTTGCATTGACAAGGGCTTTTACCTGATCCTGTATATGCTTTGGAATAGCTTCTCGGGGGCCATATACTGCAACTAAAATCTTGTTTCCACCCCATTCAAGATAGCAGGATCCATCTGCTCTATGAAGCACCCCTGCTTCTATCTTGATCTTCCGTAGGTCAAGTGGTCCCCTGCCATCTAACCGTTTTCCATTACTATCAATTAGTTTGATTTCCTCTGACTTCATATTCTATCGCACATCCTTTGCATCCTTTTTCAGTAAGGATTCTATTTTACGTGTTAAACCATATGAGACAGCTTCGTTCTCGATCATGTTCACAACCTTTACCACTTTTTCGATGCCTTTCTCGTCTCCATCTACCCATATTCTACCGTTTTGACCAACAAATATACGGCATCTGGTATACTTCTTCAAAAGAGATATCATGGATCCCTTTTTACCTATAATCCTTGGGACCTTAGATGGTTCAACATCGATTATATGACCACCAACTATCTTATGTAGATTACGATCATTCAATGTGAGTTGTATCCTTTTTGACTCATCCACCATCAGTATCTTTGCCATTATTGAATCCCCATAGTTCAGATATTTCTCTGTATCACCAAACTCTATGCTCCATGGTACTTCATTAACATGTAGAAGAGCCGGATATGGAGCATTTATGTCTACTAGCCAGCTTGAAGAGGATGTTTCAATGATTATACCAATGACGGAATCTCCCTCAACAGGATTATATCTACCTTTTAACGGCACCACGTTTATGTAACCCATTTTTTTGCTAAGTATACCTAATCTCTCAGAATATATCTTTCCCTTTTCTATAAATGTACCACGTCCTGCCTTATTGTTTCTGATGTCCCCAAGAAGCTGACTAGGAAGCACTACCATACGTTTACCCTTCTGCATAGAACAACTAAACCCCTTTATAAAAAACCTTTTATTTCAGGATTCTTGTGTTTACATTACCCTTAGTGATTTCATTCAATTTTTCATAAAAATCAGTCTGCATACCAGCTGGAAGCCTTATGATACCCAGCCAGGATCCATCAGACTGCCAGTCTTCACGTTCTAAAACACCATAATTGCGGACAAAACCATATGCCTTGCCGATATACTGAGATGGTATTTTAACTGATATCTTAATCTGCTCCATAGATATCGGTATGATAGGACGTAAAGCCTCCACAACGGTCTTAACCTGCTGATCAACTGGTTTAAATGGATCGATATGAACACCAGCTTCCTCCATCGCCAGTTCGATCCTCTGACGTGGATGAGGAGTCTTTGTTCTTGGGTCCATAGCGTTTCTAGCAATAATATCAATGATGCGTTTTCTTTTCTTTTCCTGCATCTCATGTCTCTGCTCCGTAGTAAGCTGTATGTCACCTTTTAAAATGATTTGTCTCGCAATTTCCTCAACATTATCAGTACCAAAATGTTTCTCAAGTGATTCCTTGGAAGCATGAGTTCCCTTTTTAGAATCTCTAAAAATCGCATCTACTGCGAGATTAGAAACTATGTCAACCTCTTTACCTTCAATTAGCTGAGCAGCTGCATCAGGATCTACAAGTATCTCAAAATGATCTTCCCCTTTTTGTAGTCTAGCAATAACTGCTTTGTCAAGACTTACCAACTCTACTTTCCTCCAACAGCCTTAGCGACATATCCAATAGTTATCTCAGATGGTAATATACTGAATTTTTTATCCTTTGTAACCACACCAATCTCAATAGCATCAGATCTAAGTTTTCCCTCGGTTCCCTTATGAAGAGCCTTTATACCCAGATCAATAGCTTCATCCATAGAAAGGTGTTCCTTATAGTATTTCTCAAAAAAAGCCATTGCACCAGTACGACCCGCCCCTTCACTACTTGCCTTATACTCCATAAATGCACCAGATGGATCTGTAGCAAACAAACGGGCACCTGTCTCATCAACACCTGCTATCAGAAGAGCAGTTCCAAAAGGCCTAACACCACCATACTGAGTATATGTCTGCTTGAAATCACAGATACGCTTAACCAAGGTTTTAACCTGTATCTTCTCGTTATAGGTTATCTCATTTATCTGAGCATCAATACGAGCCCTATCAACCAATACACGAGCATCTGCAACAAGACCTGAAGTAGCGCATCCGATGTGATCATCGATCTGAAAAATCTTCTCTATTGAGCCGGGTTCGACCAGACGAGATGTGATACGTTTATCCACTATTAAAACAGCGCCATCTCTAAACTTCAATCCCACAGTTGTAGTTCCCCTTTTTACAGCCTCTCTCGCATATTCAACCTGAAATAGTCTCCCATCTGGAGAGAACACGGTAATTGCTCTATCATATGCCATATTTGCCGGCTGCATTATTCAATTTCACCTCTCAAACCCATTTTTTTCTTTTATCTTTAACTCAAATTTTTTTAGTAAACCTTCCACGTCATATGGAGATTTCCTGATCCAAATTTTTTGATTATTTCAACCAAGAATGCACTTTTAGTGTATATAGTTTGTGTTGCAGCACTTTTTCACCCCCTTTTTTCACACTAATTATTTTTATATAGAGCAATGTATCCATAATAAATTTCTGGAAACTAAAAAGCTGGAAGAATTAAAGGGAATAAAACTAAATGTTTCGTTTCTTATTTTGATGCATGCAATGGAGGGATTCTTTTTTTAGACTCCTCTCTTTTTGTCTCCCCAGATTATTTTATGAATCTGTAAACTCAATCGTATGTTCAGACCATCGGATAATATCCATCTAGAGAGTATGATGGGGTCTATCCCCCATACTGGTTGGAAAAAAACTGTGCATTGTGGTTTATGCTTTCTTATAATATTTTTTGCATACTCATAATCTTTTTTATCTAGGATCACAAACTTTAGCTGATCATTCTTATTTAGAAGAGATATGTTGTTTAGATACATTTTTTGGTGCATATTTGAGGAGGGACATTTTATGTCTAATGAGATTATCAAATGTTTTCTGTTTTTTATGTTTACAAGTATTTTTTCGATGTTTAGACTACCATTTGTTTCTAAACAGATACTATAGTTTTCTTCGATGAGTTTTTTTATCAAATCTATCGTGTCTTTTTGCAGCAGTGGTTCTCCGCCTGTTAAGCATACATATTTACAGGGATATTTTTTGATCCTTCTTGCTATCTCTTCTATGCTCATCTCTCTACCATTTTTATATGCATATTGTGTGTCGCAGAAGGAACATCTTAGATTACATCCAGTTGTTCTTATGAATATGTTTGGTAGTCCAGTCCATTTTCCCTCGCCTTGTATGGAGTAAAAAATCTCGTTTATCATCATTTTATCTAATAGCATCATATTGTTTTGTTTATTAAAAAAATATTTGTTGGACAAAGGTTTAGCAATTATATTTCAGCGTCTCTGTTGTTCCTCCTAATGTTAAAATAGTCATAATAATTTTTTTACAGATAGTTTTGATAATTTCTTTTGATTTTTTTTTGTAAGTGGACTGGATGGGATTTGAACCCATGGCCTCCACCTTGCGAAGGTGGCGATCTACCAGTCTGATCTACCAGCCCATTCTACCAGTTTTTTTCCTCTTCTTTTTTTTGCGTGAAGTGTAAAAGAAAATAATGAGTTTTTTTGATTCCTAGTTTTTTATTTTTGTTGGATCATAAGTGTTTGTTTTGCTTTTCGTAGTGCTTCGACTACTGAGAGTTTTTCACCCATCATAAATTTTTCTAGGGATCCACCACCGGTGCTTATGTGTGATATTTTGTTTTCGATTTTCATTTGTTTTATTGCTGCAATTGTGTGTCCTCCTCCGGCTATAGTATATGCTTTGGAGTTGGCTATGAAGGTGAATATTTCTTTTGTTCCTTTCATGAATGATGGTTTTTCGAAGACTCCACATGGACCCGATAGGAATATTGTTTTTGAGTTTGATAGTATTTTTTTGAATTTTTCTATTGTTTTTGTGCCGATGTCGTAGATGCTGTATTTGGTTGGTAGCTTGATGATGTCTATTTCTTGTCTTTTGTTGTTTTTGTCTATTGCTAGATCTATGGGTAGATGTATGTTTTCTTTGTATTCATCTAGTATTTCTTTGATTTTTTTGAATTGTTCTGGTGTTCCTTCTTCTTTTAGTGTTTTTTCGTTTTTTTCTCCAAGTTTTATTCCTTTGGCTTTGAGGAATGCATTGGCTGGTAATCCTGTGAGTATGATGTTGTCTGCTGTGTTGTTTTTTAGTAGATGTTGTATGGTTGTTATGGTGTCTGAGAATTTTGCTCCGCCGAATAGGAATGTGGATGGTTTTTCTGGGTTTTTGATGATTTTGTCTAGTGTTGTTAGTTCTTTTTCCATTAGTCTGCCTGCACATGATGGTAGTACTGCGGTGAAGCCTATTAGTGAGCATTGTGGTCTGTGTGCGGCTGCGAATGCGTCGTTTACGAATATGTCTGCTAGTGGGTATAGGTTTTGTACTAGTTCTGATTTTGCATGTTCTTCTGCAGATTTTTTTTCTGTTTCACCTGGGAATTTTCTGATGTTGTCTAGTAGTATTATTTGTCCTGGTTGAAGTTTTTTTATGGCATTTTTTGCTTTTTCTCCGAATATGTCGTTGATGAATTCTACTTTTTTTCCAAGTATTTTTTCTAATGCCTGTGCATGTTTTTGTAGGGATGTGAAGTCCCAGCTTCCTGGTCTTCCTTGATGTGCTAGTATGACGGTTTTCGCTTTTTTTTGTGTTAGTTCTTTGATGGTGGGTAGTGCCTGTTTTATTCTTGTTGTGTCTAGTATGTCTAGTGTTTTTTTGTCTAGTGGCATGTTGAAGTCTACTCTTAGTAGGATGGTTTTGTTTTCTAGATTAAAATCATCTAATGTGTTGTATTCTTTCATAAAGTAGATCTGTCCTCCTCTCCATTTTTCTACAAAGGCAATTTTGTTTAAAATACTTTTTTGTATTTGTGGTTATGTTTGTTTTTTTATTTAAACATATAGTTTATGAGATCTACCAGTCTGCAGGAGTATCCCCATTCGTTGTCATACCATGAGAGTATTTTGATGAGGTTGTTTTTTTCTCCTATGACGTTGGTGCTTTGCCCATCGATTATTGCGGAGTGTGGGTTTCCTATTATGTCTGCTGATACTAGTGGTTCTTCTGTGTATTGCATTATTCCTTTTAGCTGTGTTTCTGCTGCTTTTTTTAGTTCCTTGTTTATTTCTTCTTTGGTTGTTTCTCTTTTGAGTATTGCTGTGAAGTCTGTTAGTGATCCATCTGGTGTTGGTACTCTTATGGCTATTCCATCCATTTTGCCTTTTAGTTCTGGTATTACTAGTGCTGTTGCTTTTGCTGCTCCTGTGGTGGTGGGGATGATGGACATTGCTGCTGCTCTTGCTCTTCTTAGGTCTTTGTGTGGGAAGTCTAGTATCCTTTGGTCGCCGGTGTAGGAATGTACTGTGGTTAGGAATCCTTTTTCTATTCCGAATTTGTCGTTTAGTATTTTGGCTGGTGGTGCTATGCTGTTGGTTGTGCATGAGGCCATTGATATGATGCGGTGTTTGTCTGGGTCATAGGTGTGTTCGTTTACACCAAGTACGATGGTTACATCAGGTTCTTTTGCTGGTGCCGATATTAGTACTTTTTTTGCTCCTGCCTGCAGATGTTTTGTTGCTCCTTCTCTTGTTCGGAATACTCCAGTGGATTCTAATGCTACATCTATGTCTAGCTTTTTCCAGGGCAGTTTTGATGGGTTTACCTGTGAGAAAAATGTTATGAGTTTCCCATTAATTTCTATTCCATTATCTCTGGCATTTATTTCTCCATCGAATTTTCCATATATGGAGTCATATTTGAGGAGATGAGCAAGTGTTGCTGTGTTTCCTAGATCATTTACAGCAACTATTTCAAATTTTTTTCCATATTGTGAGTGTGCAAGTGCTGCCCTTAATGTGTTTCTACCTATTCTCCCAAAACCATTTATCGCTACTCGTATCATCCCATCCACGGTTTTCTTAAAAACATGTTTGTTCTATATAAGTTTTCCGACTAGGTGTGTTGTTTCTGCATTCTCTATTTCTACTGTTACAAAACTTCCTATTTTCACTTTTTCTTTTATCACTATGGGTTTATAGTTTTCTGTTCTACCAATATATGTGTTGTTTTTTCCTTTTTCTACGATAAGAATATCGTATTTTTTTCCAACATGTCGTAGATTGTTTGTCTCCGCAATTTTTTTGCATATTTCTGTCAGTTTTTTTGATCTTTCTTTTACTATGTCTGTCGGAATTTTTTTCATTTTTTTTGCCTCTGTATATGGCCGTGTGGAGTATCTAGTTATGTTTACAACATCTGGCTTCGTTTTTTTGATTAGATCTATTGTGTGCTGGAAGTGTTCTTTTGTTTCACCGGGGAAGCCTACTATGATGTCTGTTGCTATTGTGATCTCAGGATATCTCTTTCTGAATCTCCTAATTATTCCCATGAAATCCTCTACGGTGTATCCTCTGTTCATTCTTTTTAGTATAGTATTATCTCCTGATTGAACTGGTAGGTGCAGGAATTTGTAGATTTTGTTGTCTGCATAGGCCTCTAGAATGCTGTCAAGGTTTTTGAGTGTTGTAAAAGGGTTCATCATGCCTACTCTTATTTTGAATGATGCTTTGATGCTGCATATTTCTGATAGAAGTCTAGCTAGGTTGCTTCCAGTGTCTAGACCATATGATGCTGTGTCCTGCGCTGTTATCTGTATTTCCTTACATCCTTGTTTGAGAGCAGCATGTATGTCTTGTATGATCTCATGTATAGGATAACTAGTTAGTTTTCCTCTTGCAAAACGTGTTATACAGTAGGAACATGATGATGTACATCCCTCAGCTATAGCAATAGGTGCGGTTATTCCATGGTAGTATTTTGGCATCAGGGTTTTGTTTTTTTCTACAAAGGCAATATCCTTTTTTTCCGTTATGATGTCTAATATGTGATGATTGTATCTTGGCGGCAATATTTTTGCATCTGGTGCAATAGATCGTATTAGATCTGGTTGAACTGCTGCCATGCATCCTGTAACCACTAGTTTTTTGTTTGTTTTTTTGAATACTTTTAGGCGTGACAGCATACGTTGTTCTGTTGTGCCTATGACTGTGCAGGTTACTAGTATTAGAACATCGGCATCATCTATTTTTTTGACGATTCTATGTCTATCTTGCTTTAGGATACCTAGTAGTATACTTGTATCATTTTTGTTTGCAGTACAGCCATAATCCTCTACATATATTTTCATGTTCCACAAAAAGAAATTTTATTTTGCTTTCTTTTTTCTATGTTTTTTTATTTAACTGTTTCTTTCAGTCTGTTTATGACAAATTTTTTGTCCAAGTTTGATAGGAAGTATCCTGCTCGTGGTCCTTTTTCCTGGTTTAGCAGTAGTTGATATATTGTTTTGAACGCTGTTTTTATCTGCATGTTTTCTTTTTCTGCTGTTTTGTAGATTGCATTATGGATTTTTTCTGCTTCCCATTCTATGTTGGATAGAGTTTTTGTTAGTCTGGAGATAAACCTTTTTTGTTCATCTGTTAGATGTATGTCTGGTTTTTTCTTTTGCAGTTCGAATTTCATTGTGTCTGGTGCAAATTTTTTTAGCCAGTACCGTGCATGTTCTGTTCTTTGTTTCAATCTTTTTTCATCGTCTCTATCGAGGTTTCTTGGTATCTGTTTTGTTCTTAGAAGAATTTGTTTTATCTCATCCCAGTTTTTTCCTAGTTGTGTTAGTGTTACCAAGTGTCTGTATGGTATCTGATATGGTGGTTTTTTTGGTACGGTGTGTGGTTGCGATAGTTCGTAGGTTTTTCTTATATCTTTCATCCCACGTGTCTCTATTTCTTTTCCAAAGTATGCTCTTTCTTCTCTGTCATACTCATCTATGAGGTTTAGTATTCCCATGCCTGAGTCGAATAGGATGTGTTTGTTAGGCTGATTTTTCATTATTAGGAATCTTAGTACCTCTGGTGGTGTCATATGCAGCATTTCTTCAGCAGTGATGGCAGTGCCTTTGGAACTATGCATTGCTCCTTTTCCTTTGAGTAGTATGAACTCGTAGACTACTATTTCTGGTGGTGGATATTCGAATATTTCTTTTACGATTTTTATTCCCGTATCCTTTGCTCCACCTGTTGTTGCTAGATCCTTTCCGCATGGTTCGAATGTTATATTCAGCATCTTCCATCTAGCAGGCCAATCGATTCTCCATGGTAGTTTTCCTGTTCCTCCTTCTCTGATATCTGCTTCTCCTTCATATCCACAGGAACATTTATATTCAACAGAGGGATATTCGTATAGAACTGGTTTTGTATATGTCAGTCTACCACATCTCTCACATCTTATGTTGAATGGAAGCCATTCTCTAGGCAGTCTTCTATTTGATATGCCCTCGATTATTTCTCTTATTTTCTCGGTGTTTTCTAAAGCTGTTTGTATAGCATTAGAATAGTCTCCTTTTTTGTACATCTCACTTGCCCGGTATACACGTGGTTTTACACCTATTTCTTGCAATGATGATAGAAAAGAGCTTAGATAATGATCAGCATAGCTTTTATGCTCGTTGCATGGACAGGGGATATCGGATATGGGTTTTCCAACATGCTCTTTATAATATTCTGGTAGATAGGGGTATACTTTTCTAAGTGGATCAAAATCATCTGCTATGTAGATGAAATCAGCTTCTCCTCCTCTCTCGATTAGACATCTGTAGACTGCATCTGTTGTTAGTATCTCTCTCATATTCCCTATATGGATTGGGCCTGATGGCGTTATGCCTGTGGCTAGGACATGTTTTTTCCCCTTTTCCAGTAGTCTTTCTGCTAAGACATCTGCCCAATGCATAGAAAAACTCCTCATCTATTCCTTTTTCTAAGAGAATTTCTTTTTGGATCCGCACCCATGTTTTGGAATGATAGCCTACTAACGTATTGGAGATATACTGCTTTTTCTTTTCTCCTGAAATTTTATTTAAACCATCTATCCCCCAATCAGGATTAGTTATGAGGAGAAACAATTTGTTTTTTTAGATGACTCTTGCTCTTATGAGCGAACGTAAAGGAACTCCATCAACATCATTAGTGGCACGTTTGTTTAGAATACATAGACACAGTACCGGGTTTCCCTTCTCTTTTTTTGTTGCTTTTATCGCACTTCTAAGTGTTTCACCTGTTCCCACAACATCGTCTATCATAACAACATTTTTTTCAGAAACACCTGCATAGTTTGAGCAAAACGCACCTGATTTCTGATGATGTGGTCTAAATATTGCGAGCTCTAAACCTAGTTTTTCTGCAACAAATGTGGCATATGGAATACCATTTATGGCGATACCTATAACTGTGTCAACATCAAGATCCCTTTTCTCACATTCTTCTAATAAAATGTCGCATAATGCATCTGAGATAAATCCTATACGAGATGGATACACTCCTATAGAACGCCAACCTATTTTGACATCTCCCTCTGGTTTTTTCTTTCTTCCCTTGTTTAAAAGCCATACCGCTGTTTCCTTTGATACATTTAGCTCCTCCGCAATCTCATAATCTGTAAATCCACTCTCTTTATATTTCAATGCCTTTTCTATGAGAATTTCTATCTCCTTCATATTCCTATACACCTATTTGGAATGATACGTGTATAATATATCTTTGATATTTAGATGTTTTGGGAATGAAATTCCTCTCCAATATGACGACATGTGGATGATAGATTAGTACAAATAAAGTTTTCTTCTTTTCCCTTCTAGGTTTTATAAGAGATAGAGTTCATCTTCTATTGAAATATGATGAGAAATAAAAAACGGAGACAGAGATATTTGGATGGAAAAATATCTAGATAATTGAAAGATGGCTTCAGATCTTGAGAATGAAAAAAGAGTGACACTGTCAAGAAATTCTCACCTCCATATTAGAGTGTTACAAACGCTTTTATCCAACTTTCAACACTTTCCTTTGAAGCATTGAAAGGAAAACGTTTCCAGAACCTTTTTGAGCCTTGACTTTAGGATATTTAAACCAACCCTCTATTGCAT
>QMSS01000009.1 GCA_003649715.1 Thermoplasmata archaeon | reverse complement strand
TATAGTCCCAAAATTAGAAAAGTTGATAGACAGATGCTACCGCAAGAAATGCGGTAGAGGTATTGGGATAAGGCTGTTGATATAATATTGGTGTTTCGAAGTAGATCATGATTGGTCATGGAATGTGGTATAAAAACATGTAAAAGCGAGGGTTAGACATCCTCAGAGCAATGGCGAAGTAGAGAAGGCTATTCATACCATACAACTTCTGAGAGAATATTTTCCAGATTGGAATGTAACTATCCATTTATTACGGTTTCATAAGACCCCCACATGGAAGTTTTGAAAATGGTAAGCTCAGAACTCCCTATTAGGATTTTTATTGATAAGTCAAGGAAAAGTAGTAAGAAAAAGAGGTGATTGTATTGTATGAGCTCAAAAAAATCAGAAGAAACTTGATGCAAGAGTTATACTTTAAAATCAAAAATTGTATCTCTTATGTTTGTATGAGTATTTTATAGAAGATATCTCTTTTTAAGAGCCGTTGCCTTTATAACATGATATGTGTTTCCGCTTTTACGATGGTGTTTGACAGAAAAACATTGATGATTCCAGATAAAACATTGTTTGAAGATCGGGTTATACGTACTGCTGGGGATGTGGTTGTTGGGGATCGTAGTCTAGTTCAGTTTGGCATCAAAACAGATGGTAGAATATTTGTTGGAGAACATGTGATAATTGATGGTGATCTCGATGCAACAGATGATGTACGAATTGACATTTTTTCTAGCATAGGTGGTGATATAAGAAGCGGTGGTAACACCTTTCTGGGTGAAAAGGTTAAGGTAAAGGGCCGTCTCTCCCTGGAAGGTGATCTTGATGTTGGTGATAGTGTTGAGATAGAAAATGGTTTTGAGGCTAGAGGATGGATAAACATACGTAGTCCTATACCGATGGTTATCTACATTTTCATCTATCTAATGCAGCTGCTGAAACTTGGTCGTAGTGAGGAGATAGAGCGTATACTGCAAGAGCTTGAGGACAATGATGGTGAAACAATACCAATATCTGAATCATTTCTTTTTATCCCGAATAGCTCTATCATTGGTAGTCAGAAGTCCCGCGTGGACTGTAATCTTCATGTGGGTAAGGAATGTAGGGTCCTTGGAAATTTTGATATAAGAGGAAACATCTTCGTCGAGGAGGGTTCAAACATTTTTGGCACATTAAAATCTGCAGGAGATGTTTATTGTGGTAAAAAGGTGAATATAGAAGGGAACATCTTTGCAGATGGTATTGTGAACATCGATGAGTATGCACACGTTGCTGGTGATGTATCAGCAGATAAAATATTTCTATCGAAAACTGCATCGATTGATGGAACTCTTCTCGCCAAAGAAGGGATATCTTTTATTGAGCCCTCTCAGCAGAGGATGAATAACAAAATCAAACGGTTTGCAGCAGATATAGATGTAGTAGATGAGGTTGAGGAGATACTAAAATAAAAAACATATATAGATGGGTTTGTATTTGTTTTTACTAAAGGGTTTTTTATGCAGATTGGAATAGTTGGAAAACCTAATGTGGGCAAATCCACTTTTTTTAATGCCGCCACAGATGCTCATGCTGAGGTTGCAAACTATCCGTTTACCACAATAGATGCCAATCGTGGTATAATGTATATTAGAACAACATGCCCCTGCAAAGAATTCAATGTGAAATGCACGCCGCATAACTCTAAATGTATAGATGGAACACGTTTTGTTCCCATTGAAGCCATAGATGTAGCTGGCTTGGTACCAGGTGCTCATAAGGGAAGAGGACTGGGAAACAAGTTTCTTGATGACCTAAGACAGGCACATGTGCTAATACATATTGTCGATGCATCTGGTAGCACAGATGAAGAAGGTCATCCCTGCGATCCTGGCTCATATGATCCCCTAAAGGATGTTGAGTTTCTCGAGAAAGAAATTATTTACTGGCTGTATGGTATTGTTAAAAAGAGCTGGGAAAAGATTGCACGTCAATGTGAGCTAGAAAACAAAAAAGTGTACAAGATGTTAGCTGAAAAGCTAACAGGTCTGGGAGTTAGAGAGAATCATATACATGGTGCCATACGAAGTCTAAATCTTGACATAGGAAGACCCTCCAGGTGGACAGATGATGATATACTACAGCTGGCAGATCATATCAGAAAACTCAGTAAACCCATGATTATAGCGTTCAACAAATGCGACATAGCCTCAGATGAGCTAATAGCAAAAACAGAACTACTTAGAAAAATGGGATACCGAGTTGTTCCTACCAGTGCAGAAGCTGAGCTTGCATTGATCAACGCGGCAAAAAAGAGAATAATAAGGTATACACCTGGAGGCAATGATTTTGAGATAATAAAGAAGGATGAGATCACAGAAAAACAAAAAAAAGCATTAAAGTACATCAAAACACATGTTTTAGACAAATATGGGTCTACTGGCATACAAAAATGCATAGAGGAGGCAGTAAACATGCTTAATCTAATCGTTGTGTTCCCAGTAGAGGATGAGACACATCTAACTGATAAGCAAGGGAGGATACTACCAGATGCTTATTTAGTACCACATGGTACAACAGCTAGACAGTTGGCATATATGGTCCATACTGACCTAGGAGATCATTTTATAAGAGCTATCGATGTAAGAACCCATCGAGTTATTGGTGCAGAGCATGAGCTTAGAAATGGTGATGTGATCAAAATAGTTACAGACATCTAAACATCACTCTGAATCCTCTCAACAACATTTTTTCTAAAAGCCAAAACCAATGTTTTTTTGAACCTGCATAAGTATCTGCAGAATAACTTTTTATATCCTACACATTATTACATTTTTTTATAAAACTGTTTGCTTTTCACTAGGAGGAGAAAAAGGGTTTGCCACGGAGAAAGATCAGTAAGAATAATCTATCAAAAAATTTCAGGACAAAAAAGATACCGATCAATGAGCTTCCATTTGCTACTATACGTGTTACTCTGCATGCACTGAGATGGATTTTCTTCATAATATTTATCTATATAACTGTGAGTATCATCATACTACTTGTTCAAGGTGGAAATGAGTCGATTAGAAGCATAGTTGTGTATAGTGTAACTGGTTTTTTTACCTTCTTTATGGGGTATTTCGGGTGGATGTTCGCCCGGAGTGTAATGGAGATTGTGAGTGGAAAAAAGCTTAAAAAAGATGGTTTCTAAAAAACCAGTCCAAAAAAACAGTTTTTTGTTCACATCCAATTTTTTTTGTTAAATCAAAAAATATTTTTTTCATGATGAGATAAAGAATGTTTTTTTGATGATAATATTTGATAATCATCTCCATCTTAGACGAGATGGCAGATTTCTAGAGGCGGTGAAGGATTTTAAAAGAACAGGTGGCACACATTTTATATTATGTCAATATCCGATGACTGAGCTGGTTTTGAGGGAAAAAAGCTATATGTCGTGTTTTATGGAGACGTTGAAAATGCCTGATATGATCCGTTCTAAGATCGATGTTGGTGTTTTTGTCACAGTTGGTCCATATCCCGTGGATTATCTTATGTTGAGAAAAAAATTTGGAAGAGAAAAAGCGGTTGATATCATGAAAAAGGGCATGGATTTAGCTGCGAAGCTTTGTGAGGAACAAAAATGTGTTGCAATTGGGGAGATAGGAAGACCACATTTCCCAGTGGAAAGGGATGTGCTGGAGGATTCAAACATGCTTCTCAGATATGGTATGGAAATAGCCTGCGATGTTGATGTTCCTGTTGTTCTACATACTGAGACCACAACACCAGAGCAATGCAGAGAACTAGTAGAGTTGGGTAAAAAAGCGGGTTTGTCTAGTGATAAAATCGTGAAACATTTTTCTCCACCACTAATAACAAAAGAGGAAAATCATGGTCTCATGCCATCAGTTCTTGCAAGTAAAAAAAACATTGTCGAGGCATTAGGAAAAGGTTTTAGATTCATGATGGAGACAGACTACATAGATGATCCGCAGCGTCCTGGTGCTGTCCTTGGGCCAAAAACTATTCCTAGACTGACTAAAAAACTGTTAGCCATGGGTGTAATGTCTGAAGAACAGGCTTATCATATTCATATCAAAAATCCTGAGAGGACATATGCAATAGTTTTAGAATAAAAAAACAAAGGAGATGTTGAACATGAGATATTTTTGTCAAATAGATTGTGACCCCAAGGAGGGGATATGTGACAAAAAAACTGATGTTTTTTGATTCTTTTTGGTTTAAAAAAACCATAGGGTTTTTAATATGGTGAAAACAATTTTATTTTTTGAGTGTAAAAAATGTAGGTTATCCGTAAAAATGGGATGGTTTAGATATATGTCAAGTTTTAGAGGGTTTATAGCCATTGACATAGAAGATGTGCCTAAACTGTTTTTGGAGTTACAGAGACAGATAGTGGAAACAGGGGCGGATGTTAAACTTGTGAAACCCAGGAGCATCCACATAACACTAAAGTTTCTTGGAAATGTAGAAGAAAAACTCATAAAACCTATTGAAAACATAATAAGAGATGCAGTTGTAGATGTAGATCCCTTTACAGTCAAACTCAGAGGAGCAGGTGTTTTCCCAAATCAAAACTATATTCGTGTTATATGGATAGGAATAGAAGATGGAGATATTATAAAAATCATCGCAGGTAGAATTGATGAAAGACTATCAGAGTTAGGATTTCAGAGGGAAAAAAGAGAGTTTTCGCCTCATGTGACCATAGCACGTGTGAAGACAGCAAAAAAAAGAGAAGACCTTATGAATGTGATTAGAAGATATACAGATACTAGTTTCAAGGTATTCAATGTAGAGGCTGTTGCACTGAAAAAAAGTGTTCTAACAAAAGAGGGAGCTGTTTATACAACTATAAGCAAGATAAAAATATAAAGGGAGTTATTAGAGACAAAAAATGGATGACAAATTCTCTGTGATCCTACAACATGTTTGTCCTACAAAACTTACCTGGTAGGGTGATGAGATAATAGAAAAATGGATTCTACTAATAGGTGTCTCAAACCTGATATTGTTTGTCATAGGGCTCCTAGTATTTTTTCCACGAGACATTTATAAAAAAGATGTTTCGAAACTCTATCATACTCTTAAAAAGCAACTTCCTTTTATCATAATTATAATAGGAGTTGTAATATTTCATGTTCTTGAAGTAAACATTATAGATCCTATTGTTACAGACTGGGTGGGTATTGATTTTGCTTCAAAACTACAGGTGATTGAAAACGGTTTTGTAATAAAATTAGCGCAGCAACATTGGATACCAAGTCTAGTTATGTTTTTCGTAACAATATACATCATAGTGTATCTATTCATACTATGGTTTACACCACTATATTTTTTGGTAGCAGATGAGGAAAAATCAATGAAGACACTCTCATATGGGCTTCTGTTAACATACACAATTGCTCTGCCATTCTACCTTATACTGCCAATAACAAATGTGTACACATACTATGGAATACAGTCACCGCTAAACATGATGATGCCTGGTGTCGAAGATTTTTTTTATATGACTACTACTCAAAACAATTGCCTTCCATCGCTACATGTCGCTATGGTGTTACTCATAGCAAGATCCACATCTTTTACCAAAAACAAGCTATACTCTTACTTCGTATACACCCTAGCAATGGCTGTTATTATATCAGTTATATACCTGGCAATACATTGGATACTAGATGTTGTGTCTGGCATCACACTAGCCCTATCAGTACAAATAATATTGAAAAAAACAGTTTTTTCAAAAAAATCTTTTGAACCCCTTATAAATAGAGAAAAGGGTTAATGAGAAGATGAATTGGAAACAAGACAGCAAGGAGATAGAAGAAAAAATATTGCAAAAAATTACACCCTCCTGTGAAGAAAAAAACAGGTTACAAAAAATCATAAAAGCTCTTAAAAAAGATGTACGGAGGGAGATCAAAAAAAGAAAAATACCTGCTGATCCTATACTAGTTGGATCAACAGCAAAAGACACCTATCTAAAAAACAATCTAGACATAGACTTATTCCTACTTTTCCCCACAAATTTTTCCAAGGAACAACTAAAAAAACATGTTATATCTATTGGAAGAAAAGTACTTCAGAAACCACAGGAATGCTATGCAGAACACCCATACATCCGAGGAATCTACAAAGACTACAAAACAGAGATAGTTCCATGCTACAAAATAGAATATGCATCCCAAAAAATATCAGCAGTTGACAGAACACCTCTACACACAGAATATGTAAAAAAACATCTACAGGAGCAGCAAAAAAGAGAGGTAAGGCTACTGAAACAGTTTCTAAAAGGCATCGGCTGCTATGGAGCAGAGGCAGAGATAGAGGGCTTCTCAGGATATCTATGCGAAATCCTGATCATAAAATATGGATCCTTCCAAAAAGTACTAGAGGATGCGCAAAACTGGAACATTGGAAAAAAACTTTACCTCTCCAAAGAAAAAGAGAAAAAAAACTTGCCAGATTTTGATGAACCATTAACATTCATAGACCCCGTGGATCACAGTAGAAATGTAGCCTCAGCTGTGTCAAAAGAAAAACTTGTTCTCTTCATCAAAGCATCCAGAGAATACATAAAAAAACCTAGTATCACCTTTTTCTTCCCACGAAAAATAAAAACATGGCCTCTCAAAAGGATAAAAGAGAAGATCGGAAAAACAGGATATCATTTTGTTGGGATAAAACTACCAAAACCAGATATCATACCAGAAAACCTTTATCCACAAATACGTAAAGCCCTCCGTTCCATAAAAGATCTATGTCTTAAATATGACTTCAAAGTCATGGACATTAAATTCCATGTTGATGAAACAAACGACATCATATATATAATTCTACAAACAGACAAAACACAGTTATCAAAAACATTTACACACAAAGGACCGCCTACAAGGCTAAAGAAAAACGTAGAAGAGTTTCTACAAAAATGGAAAAACAACCCACGTGTAACCAAAAAACCATATGAAAAAAACGGAAGACTATATGTAGAAATCAAAAGAGAATACATAGAGATAAAGAAACTCCTGAAAAACAAACTTACAACTCTAAGTCTAGGGAAACACATAGATGAGGTTATAAAGAAAAAAGGCTACAACATCCTTGATGTCGATGATCTCCTAGTAGATGATTTAAAAAACTTCTGGACAGCATATCTAGACAAAAAAATGCCATGGGAGAGATAATTTTTTTATATCCCCCCTTAGCTATTGACATCATATTTTTGACTGTCATCATCTAAAAGACAGAGGGACTAGGATAAAGAGTTGGGTAGGAATATTTTTTAATGGGAAAATGGATAATGTATATGCAGGAGTATATGCAGGCGGATGGGATGAGATCAAAAACATTGATGACAATTCTCATTCTAATATCATTTCTGCTAAGTATAAACTACTTTATCCTGCCTTATCATAAAAACTGCTATGCATCAACACCCCCTACTCTTTATGTTGGAGAAGGCGAAACATATACTAGGATACAGGATGCCATAGACAATGCAACAGATGGATACAGAATAGTTGTCTACAATGGAACATACTATGAAAACCTCATTATAGACAAACAGCTGGACATATTTGGTGAAGACAGAGCAGTAACCATCATAGATGGCAACGGGAATGGTGATGTCATAACAATATCTGCTGAAAACGTAAACATAAGCCATTTCACAATAAGGAACAGTGGCAGCAACCCAAATAATACGGTAGTGATGATAAACTCCAGCAGCTCTATAATAACAGACAACATAATACTCAATGGACAAAATGGTATATCTATACAAAACTGCGGTAGCCATCTAATCTATGACAACATAATCAAAAACAATCAAGGACATGGTATTCTGTTAAACAACTCAGATCAAAACACCATAACATACAACACAATAGACAACAACCACAATGGCATCTACCTCCATATATCAGATGACAACACCATTGAAAACAATGTTGTTCAAAACAATACGGCAAATGGCGTTTTTCTAAACAGAACATGTGACAACAATGGTATCAGTAGCAACATGTTTTCCTACAATGGAAATGGTGTTTACCTAAATGATTACTGCGACTACAACACCATATCAAACAACCAAATACAAAACAGCGACAGCAATGGAATCATACTGGAAAACTCCAGTTGGAACATTATAAACAACAACATTGTTCATAGCAACAACAACTATGGGATAATGATTGTTGGATCAAACAACACCATACAAAACAACCTAGTCTCATACAACAAAAAACATGGCATGTATTTCACTGCGGATGACAACAACACTATTTCCTCTAACACGATCAACAACAACAGCTATGATGGAATGAGACTATACAACTCTACATACGACTACATATACAACAACGAGATATATGGAAACCAGTTACATGGAGTATACATGGATTTTTTCACACTAAACAACTATGTGTACAACAACTTTTTCCATGACAATGCAGACAATGCCTGTGACAAAAGCATCAACCGCAACATATGGAATACATCCAAGACACTGGGCACAAACATTGTAGATGGTCCTTATCTAGGGGGAAACTACTGGGATGACTACACAGGTAGCGATAACAACAATGATGGACTAGGAGACACACCATATACCATATACGCTGGGAATCAAGACCAACATCCACTTCTCGACATCATATCACCAGAAATAAACAATATAATAGTAACACCAAGCAAACAAAAAACAGGTGGGCACATAAACATATCAGCCACTATCACAGACAATGTAGAAATAAAAACAGTACATCTACTCATCACATACCCAAATGATCAAACCATCAACCTATCAATAACTCAAAACAAAACAGGAAACACCTACTATTGCAACAAGACATACACATCCGTTGGAACATACAGCATCTACATAGCCGCCTCTGACACAGGAAACAACTGGAAAAACTCCTCCTATGAAAACTTCGAAATCACAGAGGGAACACCACCCACCATAGTAGACAACTCAGACAAAACAGGATCACCCAGTGGCAAATACACATTCAACGTCACTGTAACAGATGATATGGACAACGCAAAAAACCTAACTGTCAAGGTATACTGGACGCACGGAAAACTATCAGGCAACCACCTACTAATAAATACCAACAAAAACTTTTTCGAATGGACGATAACACTAGACAGCACCACAGACAATCTGCGATACTATCTCTATGCAAATGATAGCTGGGGCAACACAGCAATCACAGAACAAAAAAACATTACCATCATAGACAAAGAACCACCGCACATAACCATAAACAAACATCAACTATACACCAACATATCCCCTAACACTTACATCATCAGCGTCACCATAACAGACAACACCGAAGTAACAAACGTATACATCGAATACTGGTATGACAACAGCTCCACACATACAACTGCTAACATGGACAAAACAGGCGAAAACCTTTACGAAAAAAACATCATCCCTGAAAAAAAAGTAGAAAGAATATACTGCATCATATATGCAAACGATACGTCAGGCAACCAAAACAACACCATGAACCCAATAGCAGATGCCAATGGACCATACACAGGATATGTAACCACCAAAATAACATTCAATGGATCAAAAAGCTTCGACCTAGACGGTACCATCACAAAATATGCCTGGGACTTCGGAGATGGAAACACAGCAACAGGAAAGCATGTCAACCACACATACTCCACATCTGGAAACTACACAGTAAAACTAACAGTCATAGACAACAATGAGAGAACAAACACTGACATCACATACATACTAATACACCCGCTACTACAGACAAAAACCTCATATAACACCCTGAACTGGATAAAAAAAGAATACAACATAACACTCAACAAACTATTCTACAGCTATGACAGTGATGGAGACGGTATAGTAGACACATTCTTTGATCCCAACAACAAGCTAACAGCAGTACACACAGGACATATAAACCTCAGTGGAAACATCTCCTTCCTAATATCAATCGATGACACACAGATACCTGAGCTGATATGGAACTCCACAACAGACAAAATAACACCAGTGAAATACAAAACAGGAGACATCTACAAAACTATTGTTAACGAAAAAAACAACACAGCAACATCATACATAAAAGTAGACAAAACAAAATGGATATACCTAGAAACAACAGATCTATACGAACAGGCTGACATCACAATCAAAAAGGCCAACAAAACAATACCCGCAGACAGAATATGGAGAAAAAACGGCAAAATATATTTGCTAGATGATGCAGAGACACAATACCAAATCATATACCAAAACATCCAAACCACCACATTACAACAACCAACATTCGACCCAATAGATGGAGGATCAATAAACAAAGACAAAACAACCATAACCATAACATACAACACATCAGTCACCATACTAGACGCAGCATTCGGCAACAAAATGATAGATCTAAACAGCATCACTACAGCGGACAACAAAACATTCACATACACACCTCCGTCAAACCTAAAAAAAGGAGTATATGAGTTCTACATATTAGTAAAAGATAAAAATGGGGACACATTAGAATCAACAGTTCACTACCACTATACCCCATATGTACACGCTGGAGAAAACATACTAACCCATCCACTAGTAGGGATATCTATACTCGCAGCCACCGCAGCTGGAATCATCTTAACAATACACAAAGCCAAACGCACAGGTTTCACCCATTTCGTCTATCTAAAAAACAAAAAACTGATACCATTTTTCAAAACAATAATACTTGGACCAGTGAGCATCAACATAGACGATAACAGGATAGCCAAGGCAGAGTTCTACATAGACGGCAAACTCAAGGAAACCATCACCACACCACCATATTTCTGGCAATGGAATGAAAAAGCCTTCCTCAAACACACATTGGAAACAAGGGTATACGACCAACAAGGAAACAGTATCTCAACTGGAGAAATGACATTCTACATATTCAACCCATCCAAAAAAATGTTTAGACAGGCAGCTTCACAGTAAACACACTTCCCTTCCCCACCTCGCTCTCAACCAGGATATCACCACCATGTTTTTTGACAATCTCCCGGCAGATAAACAACCCCAGTCCAGCCCCCTCACTCCTACGATCATCACCAGTATATGCCTGATAAAATTTTGTAAAAATCTTTTTGAACTCGTCTCTAGAGATACCTATACCTGTATCCTCAACAGAAATAAGGAGATATCCCTCTTCACTTCTAGCTCGAACTGCTATGTATCCATTTTCTGTGAACTTAATCGCATTGATCAATAGATTCTTCAAGACCTGAGACAAACGAATTTTGTCACCCACCACATACGGCAGATCCCGCGGGATCTCTACTATAAACTGAAGATTTTTCTTTTCCGCACCGGGCCTCATATCCTCAACAACATCATTAAGAAGTTCAACTGGATCTATTTTCTCCATATTAAACCTCATTGTATCGGTATCCAGCCTAGATACATCCAATATATCATTCACAAGCCTCAACAGCCGTTTTGCATTCCTAAGACTTATCTTAGCCCATTTTTTGATCCTACTACTGGCATCCTTATCTGACAATATCAACTCCAAGTATCCCTTTATAGGTGTGATAGGGGATTTCAGCTCATGCGCAGCGATATTCATAAACTCTGTTTTAAGCTGCTCAGATTTCCTCAGCTCTCTCTCAACTTTTTTTCTTTCCGTGATATCCCGAACTGTACATTCTATGCCAACAAATCTGTCATCTTTTTTCAGCGGAGCAACATTGACCTCAATGGGTATAACATATCCATCGCTATGAACAACTTCCAACTCCACATTTTCTATCTTCTTACCTGTTCTTCTCGCCTCAATAAATGTCTGTTGGAACAAATAAACAGATTCTCTGGATAAATAGTTTCTAAAAAGTGTTGCTAGAATCTGACTCTTTCGTCTACCCAAAATCTTCTCCAAAGCAGGATTTACATATGTGAGTCTACCTAATACATCGGTTGTAAAAACACCATCAGCAGATGTCTCTGCCAATATACGATACTTTTCCTCTGATTTTACAATTTCCTCCCACGCCTTTTGCTGCTCTGTAATGTCTCTACCTTTGATAAGAATACATTTTATTTCACCATTTTCATGGATGAAATCATTTACAAACAAGAATCTACGTTTCATACCCCACTTTGTTACAAGCTCCCCCTCATATTTTCTCATAGACTTAAAACAGTTATCTTTAAAACATTCTTTAACATGATCTGGGAAAAACAAGTCTTTTAACTCATAGAATTTTTTTCCAATAATCTCATCTTTTTTCAGATTCAACGTTTCCAACACGGTTTTATTTACATCTAAAACATTACCTTCAATGTCGACATACAACAACAAATCACTTGTTGCGTCGAAGATATTTCTAAATTTTTTTTCTGATCTAACAAGCTGTTCCTCCACTTTTCTTCTTTCTCTTAAATCCCTAAAAATAGCCTGTATCTCCACAATCTTGTCTCCTCTTTTTATAGGAGCGGCTCTAACCTCATATGGAATTTTTTTTCCATCTCTGTTTATACACTCTATTTCAAATGAGATGATCTCCGTATTTGACAACAATTTTTTTATATACTCTGAAAACTTGGTGGCATTTTCCTTGTCTAACAGACCTGATGTCACAAATTCTTTCCCGATCAATTCTTCCAAGTTATAACCGGTTTCCTCTTCGAACCTCTTATTGAGGGATTGAATTTGTCCATAGATATCTAGAATGATTATCCCATCTGCTGCATTGTTAAAGAGGGTCCTATATCTCTCCTCTGACTCTCTTAGCATATACTCTGCATTTTTCCTCTGACGTATATCTCTTAATATGACTAAATCTCCTATGATCTCTCCATTCTCATATATTGCATTGGCGTTTATCTCAGCAGGAATAATTTCCCCGTTTTTTGATACCACTTCGATCTCGTAGATAGGAATGTTTTCTCCATTCATTCTCTTAGCAAAATTTTCAATGGTTTTATTCATACTTTCTTCGGTTAAAATACCAACTTCAGCGAAATGTTTACCAACAAGCTCCTCCTTACTGTATCCCAGTAGTTTTATACCCTGCTGATTTATATCTATAAAAAGGCCATTCTTATCAAGAATGATGATGGGATCCACCGCTGTTTCAAATAAATCTATATGCTTTCTATCAAAACCTTTGTTTTTCTTCAAACCTTTTTCTTTACATTCGCCATGATTAATATCGTGTGTGTCAGATTTTGATAGAAACTTCTTTTCTCTCTCCTGATTCTCATGTTTTTCTCTAAGCATCTCCTCTTTTCGCAGTATTTTTACTATCTCAGGTTCTTCTCTCATCTCTTTTTTTCATCCCATTGTCAAAAAAATTATTTCATTTTGTCTTTTTTTGTCGCCGCTTTTTTGGGGATACCTCCTCTTCTTATGCTTATATCTCATTATTATAAAGTTTGGGTTGGATGGAGATATACTTTTGTTTAAAATAGTTTTTTTTAATCTTTTAATATGTCGTCTACTCTTTTCAACAGTGTCTCTTTGTCAAAAGGTTTCATTATATAATCTGCTAGTCCTTCCTCTAGAAGAACTTTTTTTCTTTTCTCAGATATCTCGAGAACGCTCATAAAAGCTACTTTGGTACCACTACTCATCTTTTTAATCCGGTTAAATACATCCCATCCGCTCATACCTGGCATCATGATATCTAGAAGCACCAGATCCACCTTTTCTTTCTCAAGTTTTCTTAAACATTCTTCGCCACTATATGAGGGTATAACCTGATAGCCCCCGAGTTCTAAAACAGTTCTAGTAAGATCAACAATATCTGGTTCGTTGTCCACAACCATTATCTTTTTCATTTTAGACATCCCCTAAGTTTTCAATTATTTTTTTGTATAACATCCTATTTCATCATATAACTCTATTTTTTTAACATACAGATTTTTTTTTAGACTTAGTAGAGAGAATTGTTATACTCTTTTTAAAACCATCTTTTTTACAAAAAAACAAAGCAATATTTTTTTTGTGGTTTGAAGAAAGAAGGGATGGATGCATAAGATTTTTTCGTCAAACAATATATATTTCTTCTGTTCCAAATATTTAGTTAGTCTGATCTTCTTTTTGATCAAAAAAACAATGATTTAAATCATTGTTTTTAGATAAAAGAAAAGTATAAGTTCTATTAAAATATTCCTTTTTACCATTGTTAAAGGTGATGGGATGAGTGCGAATAAAAAAAGTGGGATTTATGTTAAGCTTAGATTAGAGAAGGATAGGAACTCTGGATGTTTGATGATAAAGGCACATTTTGATCCAAATGCTCCAAATTATTCCAAAGATGAAAACGGCTTCAAATGGTATCCCACTTCTGAGGAGATAGATTTTATCAACGAAGCATTTGAGTTGATACCAAAATACAAAAGCCAGGATCAGTGTTTTACAAACAAAGTAGAACAACTAGAACAGCTAGAGCAATCTGATGATTCTTCTCATATTGCACAAGAAGAGGAAAAGACAGAGGAGCAACTAAAATCATCTGATGTCTCTACCCCTCCTCCTATGACACAGCATTCAGAGAAAACATTGGAGACACCGGATATATCATCATCTGAGGTATCTGAAACAAAAGAAGAAGAAGTGAAACAGGAAAAACCATCTTCAGTAGAGACAGCAGGAAAAGCAGAGGAAGAAATCGTACATCCTATGGAAAAAACAGGGACATATGATAGTGAGCCTTTAGAACCTGAAAAAACCTCTTTTGATCCACCACAGCATTTTGAATCTGAGACAGAAGACTATTCAGCAACTCCCTCTGAGAATAAAAAAGAAGAAAGAATCCTTGTTGAGGCTGATAAAGAAACTATTGATGAGATAATAAAAAGAAAAAGAGAGGAAATGGAGGATGATGGATTTCTTGTAGAGGCAGATGAAAAAACTATTATTGACAAGGTGTTACAACAAAAAAAGAAGGGTAAATGGCAGAGAAAACAGTAGTTCCCTCCATATTCGTGTCTGTTTTGAAGAAGAACTTTTTTGATTTCTTCTTTTTTGTTTTTCCCATTATCTAATTTTTCAGGAGGCTTGATATTTCAGTTTTTTTTCCTGCTGATAAGCCAAAAAAACAAACCCTTTATTATCAGACATAGTTTCGAATCGCTGTAGGTATCCCATGTTTTTCACAATAGCTATTTATCAGTTTGTTTAACCTTAATGTGTATCTCCTATCTGGCTTGTAGCTATCTCCATATAGTTTTTTGTAATTATCTATAAGATGTGGATATGTTTTTTCAATAGTTTCCATAAAAATCTTTTTTTGATCACCTTTTAGCTCTAAGCATCTGTGTAAAAGATGATGTGCCTTATGTCTATAGGCCATCTCAATTATGTCTTTCAGCTCATCTTCAACAATATATGGAAGTAGGGGTATAACTGCTATACCTGCCTGTATACCCTTTTCTGAAAGTTTTTTCACAGTTTTTAGCCGCTCCATGGGGGATGGAGTTTTTCCTTCAAAAATATTTGAGATGTTTTCATCTAGTGATATCATACTGATAGTTACAACAGCTTTTTTCATCTCCACTAATGTATCTACGTCTCTTAGAATCAGGGTGGATTTAGTAAGAATGTGACAGGGAAAACCATGTTGTCTAATGGTTTCCAGCAGGTTTTTTGTTATACCATATTCTTTTTCAGCTTCTTGATATGGATCTGATATGGAACCAATTATTATAAACCCTTTATCGTTCTTTCTTTTATGGTTTTTTTGAAGTTTTTTAAGTTCTATCTCGAGTATTTGAGCAGCATTGATTTTGATGTATACTGTGTTTTCTGTTGATGAATCGCAGTAGCAGCATTTGAATTCGCAGTTTTGATATGGATCAAGGGTGTAGGTTCCGATGAATAGTGTGTCTCTCTTTGTTATTGTGTTCAATAAGGAGCTGCATCTGATGGTTTTGTACTCCATTTTTACATTTCCTCAGGTGCAGTTATGCCTAGTAGATCTAATCCATTTTTTAGTACAATACGTGTTGCGTCAACCAGGTTTAGTCGTGAGCTTTGCAGGACTTTGTTTTTTTCTGGTAACACAGGGCAGTCTCTATAAAACTGGTTGAATCTCGATGCGGTTTCGTAGAGGTAGGTGGTGATGATGTGTGGTTTACAGCTTATGCTTGCTTCTTCGATGACAAGTGGTAGTCTTGCTAGTTGTTTTATCAGTTGAATCTCTGATGTATGGTTCAGTACATTGGATTCTAATTTTTTTTTCATATTTTTTCCCTTGAGAAGTATGCTGCATGCTCGTGCATGTGCATATTGGATAAATGGTACGGCGTTTCCCTCGAAATTCAGTGCCTCCTCCCATTTGAATATAATGTCTTTTTCCGGTTGAATTTTGATTATGTTGTATCTAAGGCAGCCTATTCCTACTATTTCCGCGATTTTTTTCATCTTCTTTTCAGAAAGTTCTGCTTCTCTTCTTTTTTTGACCTCTAGATATGCTCTCTCAATACTTTCATCGATGAGATCATCAAGATATATTACTCTTCCTTTTCTGGTTGACATTTTTCCCTCAGGTAGAGAGACAAATGCGTAGAAGATAGCCTTAGGGAGGGTTTTTGCGTTTAGTAGCTTCAATGCTATTTCCACTTGTTTTGATTCAAGCTTATGATCCTCTCCAAGAACGTTTATTAGTATATCTGCTTGTTTAGCTTTCCATAGGTGGTAGGCTATGTCTCTAGTAGCATAAAGTGTTGTACCATCTTTTCTGGTGAAGAAAAATCTTGTGTTTCTGCCTTGTATCCCAAATGTTTTTAGATCTAAATAGAATGCTCCATCCTGTTCATGGCAATATCTTGTTTCTCTTAGTTTTTTTACTACGGAATCCACGCTTTTGTCCCTGACGAACATAGATTCAGGTACAAATCTATCTATCTTGATGTTTATATGTTGTAAGCTCTCCTTGATGCCCATCAAAACAGGTGAGTATGCTCTTTGGATCATTTCTATAGTCTTACTATCTCCCTGTTCACATCTTTTGATGATTTCATTTATCTCTTTAGCAATTTTTTCATTTTTTTCCATGAGTTCATTAGCTTTCTGGTAAAACCCTACGGCTCTGTGATCTGGTTTGTTTCTATCCTGTTTTGGTACATCGTTTTGATCTAAATTGTTGATCCCCCATGTGAGTATGGCGACTTGTTTCCCCATGTCATCAAGATAATATTGTGATTCAACACTATATCCCGCGGCTCTAAATATCCTTACAAGGGTATCGCCGATGATAGGATTACGTGCTCTTCCCACATGTAATGGTCCATTGGGATTCGCCGATGTATGCTCTATAATAACCTTTTTATTCTTTTTATGCAGTTTTCCATATTCCTCTTTTTTTTCGAGGATCAATTTTAATGTAGAGTTGATAAGATGCTTGGTATCTATGAAGAAGTTTACATATCCGCCTTGTGTATCCACTTTGTCTATCCATACATTTTTTTCTATCATATCAGCTATTTTTTTTGCGATGCCATTCGGCGGTTTTTTGACTATAGATGCCAAGGAAAAACATGGAAATGCGAAATCACCCATCCCCTCAGGTGGTATCTCTAGCTTAATCTTACAATCATATTTTAATCTAGATAAAACGTTTTCTAATGCTGATATTATTTCTTTTCTGCATTCATATATTGGATAGTCCATATTTTGTTAAAAGAAATTGTTTCTCAAGTTTAAAGGGTTTTTGCATAAAAAAATTTTTTTTGAAGGGGAGGAACAAAAAATAGTGAATTAAGATGAGGTATAACATTTTAAAATGGATGTGGATTATAGGTTTTATTTATGAAAAAAGAAGATATCACCATATTATTGTTGTTGATTCACGGGGAGAAACATTTTTTATGATGTTATCGGAGGTAGAAAAGAATGGATGCTAATCAGATGTTGGTTGAAAAAAACATTGATCCTATTGGATGGCATGATCCTGATGAGAACCGGAGATGGGTTCTAGAAAATAAGTCTAGAGGTCTTGACGACAAGAGAATGACTGTAGAAGATGCTGTGTCCAAATTTGTTCATAATAGAGATTTTATTGCTACAGGTGGTTTTGGCCATGTACGTGTATCCATGGCTGTAGTGTATGAGATCATACGGCAAAAAAAACATGGTCTCACAATGGCTGGTAAAACAGCAGTTCATGATATTGATTTATTGATCGGAGCAGGATGTGTAGACAAGGTTGAGGTTGCATACGCCTTTGGACATGAGCTAAGAGGATTGTCGCCAGCATCCCGCAGAGCTGTCGAAACAGGGAGATGCAGAATAATAGGTGAAACAAGTAATGCTGGGTATCAGTGGAGATTCCTAGCGGCTATGATGGGAATACCATTTATACCAACACGTGTTCTACTGGGAACTGACACACTCAGACATAGCTGCAATATGATCATGAAAGATCCATTCACTGGCAAACCCATTTGTCTGCTACCGGCGTGCTATCCTGATGTGGCTATAATACATGTTCCACGATGTGACAAATATGGTAATGCCCAGATAGATGGTATTACTGTTGAGGATTTTGAACTAGCTAGAGCATCGAGACGGGTGATAATAACAACCGAAAAAATTGTTGACACACAGCTGATAAGGAGGAAACCTTGGAGAACAGTCATACCATTTTATCTGGTTGATGCAGTAGTAGAGATACCATTCGGTGCTCATCCCTGTCAGATGCCCTACATGTATTTTTTTGATGAGCAGCATATTGCAGAGTGGCTTAGATTATCAAAAACAGATGAAGGAGTGGAGAAGTACCTCCAAAAATATGTGTATGGTGTAGATGATTTCAAGGAATACCTGCGGCTAATAGGTGGTGTAAAAAAACTTAGACATCTAAAAAAGGTGGAAACCCTGCAGGAACCCATGGACACAGCAGGGGGTATAAAAGGGGAGCAAAAACTGTCAGATAGCGATACATCATCATATTCATCCATGGAGATGCTTGCATGTGTTGCATCCCGTATACTTGAAGACAAAAAATCAGTTTTTGTCGGAACAGGACTACCTATGATTGCTGCTATGCTAGCGCAACGTACGCATGCTCCTAATCTGCTATTGTTCTTCGAAGCAGGTGGTATTGGACCAGATATCCCCATGCTGCCTATTTCTGTTGGTGATTCACGTACATTTCATATGGCTGTTGCGGCATCAAGTATGCATGATATAATGTCCATGGCTCAGGCGGGATATATCGACTATGGTTTCCTTGGAGCAGCACAGATAGACATGTATGGAAATATAAACACAACCGTAATTGGACCCTATGACAAGCCTGTTGTTCGTCTCCCAGGTAGTGGTGGTGCAAATGATGTAGGCAGTCTATGTCACAAAACAATTATCATAATGAAACAAGACAGACATCGTTTTGTAAAAAAACTAGATTTTCTAACAACACCAGGTTACCTAAACGGTTTTGATTCACGGGAAAAAAATGGTTTACCAGAGGATAGTGGCCCATACAGAGTTATAACTCAGCTTGGTGTTTTTGGGTTTGAAAAATCATCAAAAAGGATGAAACTGCTCTCGGTTCATCCTGGTGTTACTGTTGATGACATCAAAAAAAATAGTGGTTTCGAAATAATAATACCTTCAAATGTTTCTATGACACATCCCCCATCTGGAGAGGAGCTTAAGATACTGAGGGAGATAGATCCCATGGGAACCATAATAAGAAAATAAAAAAAATTTCTTTTTGCGGCACCCCACTAGTTTAGAGTTGATGAAACGTTAAAACCTCATAGATGGAATATTGAACCTCTGCAACACCACAACTCATAGCTGGTGTCACACCATCTTTTATCCAATTCTTACTTGATCTCTCACTCAACTTCCAGTGAGATTTGAGATAGTTATGGAAGAAAGCATAACCAAAGATTG
>QMSS01000008.1 GCA_003649715.1 Thermoplasmata archaeon | reverse complement strand
CTAACCATTCTACTATTTGCTTTAACACAGTATCCCCTCCTATTAGGTGTTAATCCTAGTAGGAGGGATTTAATTTTATCGGATAAGTCTTATGTTGACAGTCTCAATGGGGTTTGAGATTATCTTTTTAAAGAAGATGCTGGTAAATGTTTCCTTGTTTACAAGGTCACTGAAGGTTGTGGAGGCCGGTCCTAGTCCCAGTGGATCATGAGTTGTTATACCAAGAACCCTGGTTTTTTTATCCACAACTCTACTGAGTCTGTCTGGATGAACAACTGCTATGTCGTCTTCACAAAAACCATTATTTAACAATGCGGCTTCTATTTTTCTCTGACCACAATGACCGTATATGACTCCTCCATTTCTGTTCTCCTCTGCTGGTGGACAAAAGATTTTTGAGTAGATCCAGCTGGGTATGAGTTTTGGTGCACATGCTGCAAAGCCTAAAAAAACGTGTTTGTTGTACTCAGACATCAATGTACTGTCAGCAGTCAGAACAATCTTTGTCATACTCTGCCAGGCACCCTTTTTTGCTCCATGACTATATCATCTAGCTCCGCTATTTTTTTCAAAAGATAGATTCTAATTTCCTCCGCGATGCTTCTGATAGACCGAAGATAGTAACGATAGGCAATCCTTTTGTTTTTCAGCACCTCTAATTCTCGTTCTAGTAATCCCTTCTCAAGGAGTGAATGCAAACGCTGATAGACATGTCTCTTAGAACGTTTAATATGTTGAGCTATCTCTGAAACCAATAGTTTTTGCCCCTCTGATAGGGACACAATAATCTCAAAATCTGTTTTAGACAAACCTATTATAGGACTAATTTTTCTTATAAACCTTATGTGCTCCATTAGGTTTTACACCTCCGAGAACACCAAGATAGCAGACATATTGGATATAAACAGATAGTTTATATGATTTTTTAATAGCATACATACGAAATAAAAATTTCATATATACTGTGATATCCCGATGAGTAGTGATCTTTTTAATTCAAAAATTAGAAGGTATTAAAAAAATATATAAAAAGATATTTATACAGATATATAGAAATAGCTTTGTTTGAATAAACATTTTAAAATCAAGAAAACATTGTGTCTATGTCTAAGATGGATAAAAAATAAAGATAGGCTCACACTTAGATCAGTGCTCTAAAAACAAACTTCCTTACAAAAAAGTATTCCTAACTTTACAAATCCTCCCATCCAGAAACCAGCCAGGAAATAAGAAAAGATCTATATTATGTTCCAATATCGAGACAAAATCTTCTTCAATGAATGGATCAACTCCTCAACCTGTCTCATATTTTTCTCAGAGATATACGCCTCTTCTTCTATGTAATCACCTCTACCTATAAGACCACATACAATATTATAATAGGATTTCACACTTATCATACTACTATATCCACCACCCAGAACAACAAGAAGCTTATTGCATGTAGAAAAAGACAAATTTTTTATTCTATCTGCAAGATGATAATATGTTTGATATGTTAAACCTAAACTAGCCAATGGATCCAAATGATGCCCATCTACACCCGACTGATAAACAATAAACTCTGGATCAAATTCCTCTACAAGAGGAGGAATTATCTCATCAAAGGCCATAAGATAAACATCACCACTCGTATATGGCGGTAGAGGTAGATTCACAGTAAAACCTTCTCCATCACCACGGCCAATCTCCTCAACATCACCTGTTCCAGGATATAATGTTCTACCATCCTGATGAAAAGATATGTGAAGAACAGTTGGATCCTCATAATAGATATCCTGCGTACCATTAGCATGATGCACATCTAAATCAATCACTAAAAAACGCTTTAAACCATGTTTTTCCCTGAGATATTCTATAGCAATTGCTATGTCATTAAAAAAACAAAAACCTGAGGAATATCCTCTACCGGCATGATGGAACCCCCCAAGAGGATTGATGGCGCAATGAAAACCTTCAAACAGTTTCTCACCAGCAAGCTTTGTACCACCTGCTGCAAGCCTTGCATAATCATATATACCAACTGGTGCAGGTGTATCAACTGCAAGCATGCCGCCATTTCGACTAAGCTCTTTGATATGATCAACAAACATCTTATCATGCACCCTTAAAAGATCGTTTTCATCCACCCGCGTAGGTGTAAAAATCTTCAAAAATCTAAGCATACCCTTTTCCCTGAGAAAAACCATTGTTTTCCTAGGTTTATCCCCTATCAATGGATGAGTAACTCCCAAATCATATTTGTTGTAATCCTCATGGTAAACAATTGCTGTCATCATAAAAGATACCTGATTAGCTCCCATCTAACTTTTTTATCAAATATTCTTCATTTTCCAATAGAAATTATCTGATAGAAAAAAATGGGTTGCTTTTTAAATCTTTATCATCTTCTACATCTACATTATTTAGATGTTTTATTTTAATACAATCCATTCCATTTTTTTCTAACAGTATTGCTCAACGAGATCTGCTATTTCATTTGGAAAACATGCAAGTTTTACATCTGCCTTTCTAAACGCCTCTATCTTCGACTTAGCAGTACCCTTCCCACGTGCAATAATAGCACCTGCATGACCCATACGTTTTCCTGGAGGAGCAGTTACACCAGCTATAAAGGCAAACACAGGTTTTTCAACAAACTCCTTTATATACTCAGCGGCATCCTCCTCAGCAGTTCCACCTATCTCACCGACTAAGACAATCGCCTTTGTATCTTTGTCCTCCTCAAAGGCTTTTAAGGCATCTATGAATGTGGTGCCAGTTATAGGATCACCGCCTAGCCCAACACATGTGCTTTGACCCATTCCTTTCTCACTCAAAGAATTCACGATTTCATAGGTCAAAGTACCAGAGCGGCTAGCAACACCAACATATCCCTCTAAAAATATGCCATTAGGCAGTATACCAACTTTGGTTTTACCAGGGCTTGCTATACCTGGACAGTTGGGACCAATCAAGATAGCATCTTTGTACTTAGCATAATGTACAAACTCCATTGCATCATGAAATGGGATATGCTCAGTTATCACGACTATGGTTTTTATATCGGCATCAAGAGCCTCAAACACCGCATCTTTAGCGAAACGCGCAGGGACTAGAACCAATGATGTGTCTGCATTGGTCTCATTTACTGCATCTATCACCGTATCAAAAACTGGAACGCCATGTACCTCTTCACCTCCTTTGCCAGGGGTTACCCCTGCTACCACCTTTGTACCAAAGTTTAACATCTGTTGTATATGAAAACGACCTTGATGACCAGTGGCACCTTGAACCAACACAGTTGTTTTTTCATCTACAAATATAGACATATATCATATCACCTACCCGCAGCTGTTTCACAGGATCTCCTAGCAGCATCCTGCAAACTAGTAGTGGTTATAAGACCTGCGTCCTTTAAAATATCCTTGGCTATATCTTCATTCATACCCTTGATTCTTGTAACAACTGGGCATTCAATACCTTGCTTGGTTATAACAGCCTTTACACCACGTGCAACTGTATCACATTTTGTGATACCACCAAACAAATTAAGCAAAATGACCTTTGGTTTTGCTTTTTTCATCAACTCAAAGGCCTGTTTAACTTTTTCAGGATCATCAGTACCACCCAAATCCAGAAATACACCCGGTTTTCCCTTAAAATACTTGAGAGCATCAAGAGTAGCCATTGTTAACCCAGCACCATTTGCAATAACACCAATGTCTCCATCCAACTGTATAAAAGATATTCCCCGCCTCCTAGCCTCCTTCTCTAGAGCAGTAAGACCCATGTCCTCCATTACAATGTCCTCATGCCTATACAATGCATCATCATTGATAATAATCTTAGAATCTAAGGCAACTACCTCACCTTTGGGTGTGATAACAAGAGGGTTTATCTCCACAAGCTCGCAGTCATACTCCCTAAACAGTCTATACATCTGATAAATAATCCTAGAAACTTTTTTGCCCTCCTCATCACTAAGCCTAAGCTTTGACACTATTCTACGTACGTTAAAAGACTGAATACCAATCAATGGATTTATCCATTCCCTAAAAATAAGGTCATCTGAGACACTCTCAATATCAACACCACCCTCACCACTTGCCATTAAAAGAGACATCCTACGAGAGCGATCCAAAGAAAAACTTAGATATATTTCTCTTTCAACCTCGACCCTTTGCTCTGCCAAAATCTTATTCACAATAAAACCCTTAAGATTCATACCGAATAAATCCGACATTATCTTTTTTGCCTCATCTGTGTTCCCAGCGATTCTTATACCACCGGCTTTTCCACGTCCACCAATCGGAACCTGCGCTTTCAAAACCATAGGAAAAACCAAACCTGATACATCCTCCTTAGAAGTCAATAGTTTACCCTTGGGAACAGGTATATCATATTTCTGAAACAACTCCTTCCCCTGATACTCAAAAAGCTTCATGTTTCTATGAATAAAAGTTCATATATTTAAGAGCTTTTTAACCCAAAAATCACAGCCGACAATCTTCCTCGTAATCGGAGCAAATTTGAAGTCCTTGATAAAAACCATTGTGTTCAACCCATAGGTAAGAATCACTGGTTCTTTAACCATCCATCTATTCTCCTTCAATACTTGTAGAATTCTAGTTCGATCGCTCTTATAACTATCATAATCAGAATAAACAGAGATCATAACAGCCTCAAACATGCGGCAAGCCAGAAAAACAGTTGAATCAGTCAACAACATTGCTGTCTCGTCATTCTCCATGCTTGGGGGACTACGCGGATCAAACTTAAAATGATAAAAACCTAGAATCTCAAAACCTAATTTATTCAAATTAGGAACCACAATTGTTTTAACCAAGTTTTCTTCTCTGAATTTTTTCCTCAAACGAGAAACAGTATGCCTTGAAACACCTAACTCCATGGCAATCCTACTATCCGACATCTCAGGATAGCTTACCATCATACAAAAAACATTTTTCTCAGTATCAGAAAAAGCAACATAGCCTCTCTGACTGAAATCAAAACCAAAATTCCTCCCCTCAATACCATACTCCTCTAACTCCAACTGAAAACTTTTCCTTAACAGAGGAGAAAAATCAAAAAAACGATAAATTCTGCTGATCTCAAAAGGAAAAACCACCATATGAGGATACTCATCCTCTAAAAAACCACGGCCACCAAAAATCTGTGTTCTAACATCATTAATATGACCAATAGTAGCATAGTCAGTAGAAATACTTAAAGAAAAACCTTTATCCTCCTCACCAACAGAAAAAAAGATTTCCTCAAAAACCTCAATAGTTTTCTCAGTAATTTCAACCCTCTCCCTCAAAGGAACTAGAGGGCTAAAATTAGTATAAATAACCACAAGCATCCTACAACCCATCTTTTCAAGACTAGGAATAAGCAACTTTCTAAAATGATTAGACTTGCGGAGTCTACGGCGAATTGATGTAACTGTTGAATGTTTTAAACCTAGTTTTTCAGAAAGCATTTTATCATTCAAATAAGGATACCTTGCCAAACCATAAAATGTAAGTTTTTCTTTATCCGTTAAAGAGAATTTGTTAACCGACATATGACTCTCATTTAGAACAAAGGACATACAATATAAATATTTTATCTCATTTTAATAAAAAAATGGTAATTTGATGTTAAAAAGTGCAAAAATCTAAAAATTTTTTATCAAAAAAGTAATCTGCTATGATGTGATTGTTTTATAGGATAAATAGGCAAAAAACTTATATTGTCAAATTCCGATTTGAAAAACTAATCTGAAAAAAAAGAAGAAACCAATGTGATATTATTTAGTTTATGTTCGGGAGGAGCTATTTTGCCTGTAACCTCATCCGATAGAGCTACAAAAAAAATAGAATTGGTGATGGAAATCATCTTATTTTTCATCGAATTTTTTTATTTTTTCACGAACTTTAATGAGGTTATCCAATGTGGTAAATATGGGGATGTAATATGTCCAAAAGTAAACAGGTAGTTATAGAGAAGAAAAAAACAGGGAGAGCAAATAAATCAGAGGATGATAAGGAAAAACAGGGTGTTGTCGAAGTTTTTATTATGGGAAAAAGCTACAGGGTTCCTGCTGGTTTAACCATAATGAAGGCATTAGAATATGCTGGATATCGGTTTATAAGAGGATGTGGATGCAGAGCTGGTTTTTGCGGAGCATGCTCTACTGTTTATAGGATTGAGGATGAACAGAAACTTGGTTTTGATCTAGCCTGTCAAAAACTTGTTGAAGACAAGATGTATCTTGTTCAGCTTCCCTTTGTACCTGCTGCAAAAGCAGTGTATGACATCAACAAATTAGAACCAAGCGATAGTGTTCTTTTAACATATTATCCTGAGATTGCCCGGTGTGTATCATGTAACACTTGCACCAAGTCCTGTCCTCAGGACATTGAGGTTATGAAGTATATTCAGAGTGCTATTCGTGGTGATATCGCTAAATGCGCTGAGATATCTTTCGATTGCATTCAATGTGGTCTCTGTGCTATGCGGTGCCCCGCTGATATTAAACATTACCATGTAGCGCAGTTAGCACGGAGGATCCGAGGGAAATACTTAGACCCAAAATCCAAAAATCTTGCTAAACGTTTAAAGGAAATCGAGGAGAGGAAGTTTGATGAAGAGATTGAGAAGCTGATGAAGATGGACAAAAAAGAGATTATGGAATTGTATAGAAACAGGAAAATCGAAGCTGAAGAAAGCGTGATTGCAGGAGGTGATTAACGTTGAAGATAATCAATGGCTATCCGGATTACATGATGGAATCTATCGAACGGGTAGAGGAAAAACGCGAACGGAACATGAAAGAACCTGTTAAACCCATGTCTTTGAAGGATAGAGAAGAGATACTCAGTAAATATCATCCTGATTATATGGAGGGGACCAGAAGAAAAGTGCGTGTTGGTGTCGACAAAGGTAAACTTATGTACAATGGCATTGTAGATCTGCTGGAAGCAAAACCAGTTGTCGACCCGAAGGATATTGATTTAGGCAAGATAGACTATGATGTTGATATTCTTATCATAGGCGGCGGGGGTGCCGGAACCGTTGCTGCATTGTTTGCATATGAATCTGGTGTTCCACGTGACAGGATTTTGATTGTTACTAAGCTTCGTCATGGTGATGCAAATAGTATGATGGCTCAGGGTGGTATACAGGCTGCTGATCGCCCTGAGGATAGCCCTGTTTTACATTATCTTGATATCTACGGTGGTGGGCATTTCACAAATAAGCCAGAGCTCGCCCGGGCGCTTGCTCTTGATGCACCGGGTATAATTAGATGGCATGAAGAACTCGGCGTTATGTATGACCGGCAAGATGATGGAGAGTTTTTAGAGCTTTCCGGTGGCGGCACCTGTCGTAACCGTCTACACAGCTGCAAGGATTATTCTGGTATGGAGCTTATGCGTAACATTAGAGATAGAGCAAGAAATCTGCAGATTCCTGTTTTGGAGTTTTGTCCCGTTGTGGAGTTACTGATGGATGATAAAGGTCAGGTGGCTGGTGGTGTGGCTTTTAATCTTGAAACATATGAGTACTATGTTATCCGTGCAAAAGCTACGATTCTAGCAACTGGCGGAAGCGGCAGACTTCATCTATCAAACTATCCAACGACAAATCATTACGGTGCAACAGGTGATGGACTCGTTATGGCGTACCATGTTGGTGCTAATCTCCTGGATCTTGACACTATACAAATTCATCCAACGGGTGATGCATATCCTGAGGCAATCGTTGGGGTTCTATCTACAGAAAAAATCAGAGGACTTGGTGCTATTCCAGTTAATAAAAATGGTGATCCATTTGTGTTCCCATTAGAACCACGAGATGTGGAATCAGCAGCACTTATCAGAGAATGTAAAGAAGGACGAGGTATTGTAACACCGACGGGTATGCCCGGTGTTTGGCTTGACACACCTATGATCGAAATAATACATGGAGAAGGAACTATTCAGTCTCAGCTATCTGGTGAAGTGAGAAAATTCAAACGTTTCGGCATTGACATAACAAAATATCCAATCCTGGTATATCCAACCCTGCATTATCAGAACGGGGGAGTTGAGATCAATGAAAAAACAGAAACAAGGGTACCCGGGCTTTTTGCCGCAGGTGAGGTAACAGGCGGTGTACATGGCAAAAATAGATTGATGGGTAACTCATTGCTTGACTACAATGTGTTTGGGAGACGCGCAGGTATATATGCTGCTAAATATGCTAAGAAAGCAAAAATTGGAAAGCTTACGCTTTCTCATCTCGAAAAATATAGCAGGATGCTGGAAGAAGCAAACATAAGACCTACAAAGACGGCACCGATACTTCTACCAGAATATAGGGGTGAAATGGCTATTTCAAGATCTCTAGACATCTTCTGAGGAATAATGAGATTATGATACTTATTAACGAGGATTGGTGCAAGGGTTGCCAGATCTGCATCACAAGATGCCCAGTTGATGCACTGGAGGAATCAGACAAACTGAACCGAAGAGGGGTACGTCCCCCAAAACTGAAGGAAAACAACAGATGTAATTTCTGCAGACTCTGTGAACTTTTATGTCCTGACCTTGCAATAACAGTTATCCCCGATGAAGAAACTAAAGAAAAACCTAAAAAAACCCTTCGACCACCAATTGTTAGTGTTAGATCAATTGGGAGGAACATAAAATGAAATATAAACGAGATCCTAAAAGAATAAGAGAGGTATTAGGAGACAAAATACAATTCATCCTTGGGGACATGGCCTGTGTATATGGTGGTTTACTTGCAGGTTGTTCATTTTTTGCTGGATACCCTATCACACCGGCATCAGAGGTAGCAGAAGGCATGGCACGTCTACTACCAAGAGTAGGCGGGACATATATCCAGATGGAGGATGAAATTGGGAGTCTCGCAGCAGTGATCGGAGCATCCTGGGGTGGAGCAAAAGCTATGACAGCCACTTCAGGCCCTGGTTTCTCATTAATGATGGAAAACTATGGATATGCAGTGATGACAGAAACGCCATGTGTAATCGTTAATGTACAACGAACTGGGCCGAGCACAGGTCAGCCAACACTTGGCGCTCAAGGAGATATGATGCAAGTTAGATGGGGGACACATGGTGATTTTGAAGCCATCGCTCTAGCACCAAGTACGGTACAGGAATGCATGGATTTAACCATCGAAGCATTTAATCTTGCAGAGAAATATCGAAACCCAGTATGTGTGATGACCGATGGAGAAATCGGGCATCTACGAGAACGAATCGTAATTCCTGATGAAAAAGAGCTGAAGATAATCAACCGTGTTCCAGCAACCATCGACAAAGAAAAATTCATACCATTCTCCAACTCACAGATACAGAAAAACAGCAAGGTACCTGATTTCCCTACATTTGGAACAGGATATCATACCTATGTTACAGGGCTTACACACAACATCTATGGTTTCCCAGCGACAGATAAACAAAAAGATCATCAGGAACTTGTTTTACGGATCACAACTAAGATCACAGATGACCGGGAGAAGTTGACAATGGTTGAAAAATTGTATATAGATGATGCAAAAATCGCAGTAGTGACATATGGTGCCACTGCGAGACCAGCTGAAACTGCAGTGGAGATGGCACGTAGAAAGGGGATCAAAGTCGGCATGCTCCGATTGAAACTTGTTTGGCCCTTCCCTATAAAAGAAATCCAAAACCTTGCATCTCAGGTAGATAAAATTGTTGTTCCTGAGATGAACCTTGGACAGATTGTTCATCCTATACGTGAGTACTCTGAGGGACAGTGTGAAGTAGTTAATGTACCAAAAGTAGGTGGAGAGATGCATCTTCCGCATGAGATTTTTAAATATCTGGAGGGAAAATAAAAGATGGGGGAGATTAAAACAGCTGGGGAACTTAATAAAAAATATTTACGGGAGGGGATGTGGCCAACAATTTTCTGTAACGGCTGCGGCAATGGAGTAGTTCTTGAGTATACCTTCTGGGCTTTAGAAGAACTTGGTCTTGATATGGATAAGGTTGCATTTGCATCCGGCATAGGTTGCTCATCACGTCTTCCAGGGTACATCAACGCTGATGGTCTTCATACTACACATGGACGGGCAATAGCTTTTGCCACAGGTTTAAAAGCCGCGAACCCAGATCTCACCGTTATTATCTTTACTGGAGATGGAGACTGCGCGGGAATCGGAGGAAATCATTTCATTCATGCAGCACGAAGGAATATCGACATGACTGTTATAATGATCAACAACTTCATATATGGTATGACTGGTGGACAACTCGCTCCAACTACACCTATTGGAGGTATAGCAACCACTGCCCCATATGGTAACATTGAGCATCCATTTGACCTGTGCGTGGTTGCTAAAGCCTTAGGTGCATCATATGTTGCACGATGGACTGTTTCTCACCCCTATCAACCTATTAAATCAATAAAGGAGGGTATACAGAAAAAAGGTTTTTCCTATATTGAGTTTCTAGCACCATGCCCCACAGCATATGGCCGACGGAATAAGCTAGGTGACATACAAAGATTATGGGAATGGTATGATAAAAACACTATTCTAATTGAGGATTATGAGAGGATCATGAAGTATGGTGATGAAAAGGAGAAGGAAAGAGCAAAAAAAATGATCCAAATCGGCGTGTTTCAAGATGTAGAGAAACCAGAGTTTTTTACGGAGTACCAGAAACTAGTTGAACGATTACAGGGAAACACAATAACGAAGACTTCTTCTGTTAAATCTAAAAAAATGGTGGTGAAAAAATGAAGAAGGAGATAAGGATCTGTGGCTTCGGAGGACAAGGTGTGATACTCGCGGGTTTTATCATAGGAAAAGCAGCATCGGTTTACATGGATTACAATGCTGTCCAAAGCCAGTCGTACGGCCCTGAGGCAAGGGGTGGCGCTGCGAGATCAGAAATTGTTATCTCTGATAAAAAAATTGGTTATCCTCGTCCAACCAGTGTAGATTTACTGGTTGCAATGTCACAGGAGGCTTTTGACACCTATCGAGATGATATCCGTGATGACACAGTCATCATAATTGATCCAGATCTTGTAAAAAAGCATAGTATTGGCAGACCATTGTATAAGATACATGCCCAGCAGATTGCTGAGGAACTCGGCAATAAAATCGTAACAAATATTGTTATGGTTGGTGCTGCAACAAGCATCTTTGGTTTTTTAAAACCTGATGCTGTAAGAAACGCGGTTATGGATAGTGTACCATCTCGGTTTAAAGAGCTTAATCTGAAAGCTTTTGAAAAAGGACTTGAGGCAGGAAAGAATGCCAAACCAGGATTATAATCAAAAAATCCATCATGATCTAGGTATTCCTCTTCAAGATAATTATTTTCTAGATGAACCAGAAGAGATCATTCAGATCAAGGAAACACCAGTTGTTGAAGGAATTGCAGAAGCACATGTTGAGTCAGTGGAAAAAGAAAAGAAAGTTGTTTATGCTGATACTCTCATCATCGGTGCAGGTATCTCTGGGATGCAGGCAGCTCTTGACATCGCTGACAAGGGATATAAAGTGGTCATCATCGATAAGACTTCAACAGTTGGCGGGTCAATGGTTAAACTAGATAAAACATTTCCAACAAATGATTGCTCTATCTGCACAGCTGCACCTAAGATGGTTGAACTCGCCCGTCATCCCAACATACAGCTTATAACCTATGCGGAGATCAACAAGTTAGATGGAGAGAAAGGTAATTTTACTGCATGGATTTGGAAGAAAAGCAAATATGTTGATCCTGATAAATGCACAGGATGTGGTGACTGTGCTGAGGTCTGTCCAGTTGAAGTAGTTAATCCTTTTGATGAAAAAATCTCTACTCGCAAAGCTATCTATATTGAGTTTCCACAGGCTGTTCCCATTGTTTATACCATTGATGTGGAACACTGTGTTGGCTGTGGATCCTGCGACAGGGTATGCGAGGCTGAGGCGATATCGTTCCTTGAAAAATCAGAGGAAATAGAGGTACATATAGGTAGCATAATCGTTGCAACTGGTTTCGAAGTATTTGAACCAATTGAGCTACGTAGAGAATACGGCTACGGCAAGTATGAGAATGTCCTCACTGCTATACAGTTTGAGAGACTACTTTCTTCTTTTGGGCCTACTGATGGAAAAATTCTTCGTCCCTCTGACGGAAAAAAACCGAAGAGGATAGGGTGGATCCAATGTGTTGGTTCGCGAAGTGAGCAGTTGGGTTATCCTTACTGCTCCCGTGTCTGCTGCATGTATGCAACAAAAGAGGCATCTATTGTCAAGGAGTCAAACCCTGATATCGACATTACTATCTACTACATGGACATACGTGCCTATGGCAAGGATTTTCAGCAGTACTACGAGCATGCTAAAAAACTTGGTGTGAAATATGTTAGAGGACGACCCTCATCGGTTTATGAGAATAAAGATAAAAGTTTAACCATCCGGTATAAAAACACGCTCACTGGTGAGATAAAAGAGGATAGAGTCGATCTACTAGTTTTGTCAACCGCAATCATACCATCTAAAAGTAATAAAAAACTTGCGAGGATCCTTGGGGTAGATGTTGATGAAAATGGTTTTTTCAAACAGGATTCTCTTTTAACAAATCCTGTTCAGTCTACAAGAAAGGGTATTTATCTAGCTGGCTGCATCCAGGGTCCTAAGGATATACCTGATAGTGTATCTATGGCTAGTGGGGCTGCTGCAAAAGCAGTTGCTCATGTGAAAGATCGCGAACGGCATGTAGGCCGAGAGTTTCCACCTGAAAGAGATGTTTCAGAGGAGAAAACGCGTATAGGTGTGTTTGTATGTCATTGTGGTAAAAATATTGCAGGTTTCTTGGATGTTGAAAAGGTCACCGAGGAAGCGAAAAAGCTTCCAGATGTTGAATATGCTGAGCATGTAATGTTTGCATGCTCTGAGGATACCTCCAGGAAGATTCGGGATACTATCAGGGATAAACAGTTGAACAGGATTGTCGTTGCTGCATGTTCACCACGCACCCACGGGCCTCTGTTTCAGGATACATTGCTTGAAGCTGGTTTAAATAAGTATTTGTTTGAGATGGCAAATATCCGGAATCATTGCTCATGGGTTCATTCCGATGATTGGAGCAAGGCTACGGAGAAAGCAGTTGCTTTGGTAAAGGCAGCGGTTGCAAAGGTTCGTCTTCTAGAACCACTTACTGAGGAAGAATTCTCTATCACTCCAGCTGTTCTGATAATAGGCGGCGGCGTGTCTGGTATGAAGGCAGCTTTAGCATTAGCTGACATGGGTATTAGATCCTATCTGATTGAGAAAGAAAAACAACTGGGTGGTAGGCTTAGACATTTGTATACACTGTTTCCAAGTGATGTCAAAGCTAAAGATGTGATTGATCCTCTGATAGAAGAGGTTAACAAAAACAAGCTTGTGGATGTGATGACAGAGGCAGAGTTGGTTGATATCGATGGATTCATTGGAAACTACAATGGAACAATCAGATACAGAGGACGTATGAGAAAAATCAAGTTTGGAACAATCATTGTTGCCACTGGTTTCCGTGAGATTGACCTCAGAGGCAAGTATCAGTATGGCATCAATACTAATATTTTGAGTCAAACTGAGTTAGAAGAAAAAATCAAAAAAGGTATTTTGAGGAAACCCAGAAGTGTTGTTATCATCAACTGTGTTGGAGCAATGGATGAAGAACGTCCATACTGCTGCCGTATCGGATGTGGGGTATCAATCAAGAACGCGAAACTGATTTGTGAAAGATTTCCTGACTCCAAAGTCTATATCCTATATCGAGATATGCGTGTGTTTGGCAAAGAAGAGGAGGAATACTATGCTGATGTTCTAAAAAATTATCATGTTGTTGTTATCCGTTATCCTGGTGATAGGAAACCGGAGGTTATACTTGACAAAAACAATCCTAAACATGGTTCTGTTAATGTGAAGGTTTATGATGATATCCTAGGTGAAGAATTAATGCTTCCTGCAGATCTTGTAGTTTTAACAATCAACACTGAGGGAGAGGTTTTCACTGAGGCTTTGAAAAACATGTTGAAGATACCAGCTGATTCTGCAGGTTTTTTCCTTGAGGCACATGCGAAGATCAGACCACTTGATTTTGCAACTGATGGAATCTACCTATGCGGTGCAGCGCATTATCCGAAAAATCTTGTTGATTCCATTGCCCAGGCTGAGGGAGCAGCAAGTCGTGCTGCGATTCCAATTATGCAAGAGCATATGAGAGGAGAGGGACAGGTTGCTGAAGTAAATGAGGATCTGTGTAGTGGTTGTAGAACATGTGAATCGATCTGCACATATTCTGCTATAGAGATAAAACCACGTCTTGATGATACTGACCGTCTTGTTGCAACAGTGAACACTGCGTTGTGTAAAGGTTGCGGTCTCTGCGCAGGTGCTTGCCCATCTGGTGCCATCGAGCAAAAAGGTTTCAAGACAAAGCAAATAGAGGTTATGCTAGAAGCTCTTCTTCAGGAGATGTAGAGATGACGAAAAACCAAGCTCTAAATACCAGGGAAATCAGCAAAATTGTTTTCAAAAAGGGGGAACTTGTAAAAGAGGTTGAAGAGTTATCAGGGGAAAACCTTTTCGGATGCTATCAGTGCGGGACCTGCTCAGCAGGATGCCCATTTGTTGAGGACATGGATCTTCTCCCAGATGAAGTTATCCGATATGTAGTTCTTGATAGACGTGAAGTGTTGAACTCTAAAACTATATGGCTATGTGCATCATGCTACACATGTGCTGAACGCTGCCCTCGTGACATCAACATAACTAAGATAATGGAAGCGTTACGGCAGATAATTCTCAGGAGGAAGATTGACTATACTGATGTTTTAAAGATTCCGAAAAAAGAACGTGAAACAATACCTCAGCTTGCATTTGTGAGCCTGTTTAGAAAAAACATAGGATAGTATATTATTATGCAAAAAAGAATATTATATTATCCGGGATGCACACTTAAGACTACTGCAAAAAATCTTGAAAAAACAGCTTATGCCATCATGCAAGCATTGGGTTATGAGCTAGTTGAGATGCATGATTGGAACTGCTGTGGAGTAGTAGCATCCCTTACCACAGATGATCTTATGCATCATCTTGCTCCGTTACGGAATCTCATCCATGTTGAAGATCAAGGTGAAGATAAGGTGGTTGTACTTTGTGATATGTGTTGCAACACCCTAAAACAGACTAATCTACGTGTGAAGGAAAATCCGGATGATCTTAAGACCCTTAATGCATTCATGGACAGAGAAAATGATTACAAGGGCACAGTAAAAGTATACCATTTCCTAGAATTTTTACGAGATGAAATAGGTTTTGATGTAATCAAAAAGATGGTTAAAAAACCATTACATGATATGAGGATTATGCCATATTATGGATGTATGCTTCTGCGACCACGTGAGGTGGCCATTGATGATGCCGAGGATCCTCAGATCCTAAGTGATTTACTAACTATTTTGGGTGCAGAGGTAATTGATAATCCGTTTAAAATAGAGTGCTGTGGGTCCTATCATACCATAGAAGAAAAACAGTTGGTTTCAAGAAGGGCATATCGTATAACAAGCTATGCAGTTGAACGTGGTGCAGATGCTATAATGTTATCTTGTCCTCTATGTCATTTCAACCTGGATGTTCGTGGTAAGGAGGCAGAAAAACTGTTCAAGGGTTATAAGCAAATACCTATCTATTACTATACTCAGCTTATAAGTGTAGCACTGGGTCTTGATCCAAGTGTCTATGGTTTTGACCAACACATGGTTGATCCCACGTTGCTGTTGAAGAAAAAAGGAGTTTTACATACTAGAAAAATAGAAATTTGAAAAAAAAAGATATTAGTGATGATCTATGACAGAAGAAAAGAAAGATAAGATTGAAACTGAAAAGAAGAAAAAACTTCAGTTTGCATTTTACTGGGCAGCTAGCTGCGGTGGATGCGAAATAGCAGTTCTTGATATAGATGAAAAAATATTGGATGTTGTAGAGGTAGCGGATATACTGTTTTGGCCTGTTGCGTTGGATACAAAGTACAAAGATGTTGAGGCAATGAAGGATGGAAGCATAGACGTATGTTTTTTTAACGGCTCCATTAGAACCGAGGAACAGGAACATCTAGCTAAGTTGCTACGTAAGAAATCGAAGGTTCTCGTAGCATTTGGATCATGTGCAGTAAACGGCGGCATTCCTGGTTTAGCGAATCTTGCAAATCGTGAGGAGGTTTTCAATGTTGCATATATCGACAACCCATCAACTTACAATCCAAAAAGAATTGTTCCTAAAAAACTGACTAGGATCAAAGAGGGAAAACTTACACTTCCAGAGTTTTATGACACTGTGAAAACACTTAACCAGGTGGTTGATGTCGACTACTATCTCCCAGGCTGTCCACCTACTCCTGATCTCATAATAGATGCTGTGAATAGTATAGTTGAAAACAGGCTACCCCCGAAAGGTGCTGTTCTTGCACCACTAAAATCAGTATGCGATGAATGTCCTCGTGAAAAATATGAGAAAAAGATCAGTGAGATAAAAAGAGTTTATGAGGTTGAAAGCATAGATCCAAACAAATGTCTCCTTGAACAGGGCATAATCTGCATGGGGCCTGCTACACGTGGTGGATGTAATGCAAGATGTTTAGATGCAAACATGCCCTGTACTGGTTGTGGTGGTCCAACACCTAACTCTAGAGATCAGGGTGCCAAGATGATGTCTGCACTTGCATCCATTTTAGGTATTGAGGAGGAGGAAAAAATGAGTGACGAAAAGGTTGAGGAGCTAATGGATCAGATAGTTGACCCAGTTGGTACTTTTTACAAATATGGTCTGCCATCTGCCCTTATTAACAGGAGGGTGATGAGATGAAAACTGTGGTCATTGATCCTATCACAAGACTTGAGGGGCATGGCAAGATCAGTATTTTTCTAAACAATCAGGGAAATGTGGAGAATGCTTATCTTCAGATCCCTGAGCTTAGAGGTTTTGAACGGTTTTGTCAGGGTAGACGCGCAGAGGATATGCCTCAAATAACATCTCGTATCTGCGGTGTTTGTCCAGTTGCTCATCATTTTGCATCAACTAAGGCACTTGATGATGCATTTAATGTCGATCCGCCTTCTGCTGCAAAAAAACTTAGAGAGCTAATGTATTGTGGATACATTATTTATGATCACATCCTTCATTTTTATTATCTAGGAGGACCAGATTTCGTTGTAGGACCAGATGCCCCGCCTGACAAAAGAAATATTCTCGGTGTGATTGAAAAAGCAGGAATTGAGATTGGTAAGGATGTTATCAGACACCGAGCATATGGCCAAAGGATTACTGCGATACTGGGTGGAAAGGCAACGCATCCTGTCTGTGGTTTACCCGGAGGGGTGTCGAAGACACTTAATAGAGAGGAGGTAAAAGAAATAGAAAAAATGATCAAATCCTGTGTTGAGTTCGCAAAGTTTTCATTGAAGCTATTCGACGATGTTGTACTGAAAAATAAGGACTATGTTGACTTGATTCTCAGTGATCCTTATACTCTGAAGACATACAACATGGGGCTGGTTGACGAAAACAACAAGGTAAACTTCTATGATGGAAAAATACGAGTAACAGACCCGGAGGGAAAGGAGTATATTAAATTTGATGTAAAAGATTATTACAAAAACATCGCTGAGCATGTTGAGGAATGGAGTTATATAAAATTCCCATATCTAAAGAGTATAGGATGGAAGGGGTTCAAAGATGGAAAAGACAGTGGAATCTACAGAGTAGGACCACTTGGACGTCTAAATGCTGCTGAGGGAATGGCGACTCCGCTTGCTGACAAAGAATATAAGAGAATGTATGAAACCCTTGGCGGAAGACCTGTCAACTCTACACTTGCATTCCACTGGGCGCGACTTATAGAACTACTATACGTCTCAGAAAGAGCGATGGAACTGATCAAAGATCCTGAGATAACTTCGCAGCATGTCCGAAATCCTGTAGGTGAACCCGACGAGGGATTCGGCGTGGTTGAAGCATCTCGTGGAACACTTATCCATCATTATAAGCTAACCAAAGATGGTCTTATTGAGAAGGCAAATCTCATTGTTGCAACTACAAACAATGCAGGAGCTATCAATATGTCAGTAAAAAATGCTGCCAAAGGATTGATAAAAAACGGAAAAATAAATGATGGTTTGTTGAACATGGTTGAGATGGCCTTTCGCGCTTATGATCCCTGCTTCGCCTGCGCTACACATACACTACCAGGCGGTATGCCCATGGAGATAAACATATATGATCATGAAAAAAAGTTGTATAAAACGCTAAAGCAAAACATGTAAAGGGGGAAAAACTCAATTAGATGAAAACCATAGTCGTAGGTGTTGGAAACCCAATACTTCAAGATGACGGCGTAGGTATCTATGTTGCAAAACAGTTAAAAAAACATGTTCAAGATCCAGATATAGTCATCGAAGAAGCCTTCACTGGTGGTATGAACCTCCTAGATTTAATACTGGGCTATGACAAAGCAATAATCATAGATGCTGTTAAATCAGAAAAAAAACAAAAGAATGAGGTAAGACGATTTACATTAAATGATTTCTCTACTGGTATCCATTCATGCAACCCACATGATATCTCATTGGTTGAGGCTATACATCTGGCCAAAAAACTTGGTGAAACACGTATTCCACAGGAAATTGTCGTTATTGGTATACTGATAGATAGAATATCTCAGGTGTTTGGAGAGAAACTGAGTGAAAAAACTGCTTCACTAGTGCCAAAAGCCGTAGATATGGTGGTCGATGAAATCAGAAAGGGTGGATAAAAAAGGTTTTTTTGAGGTGAGATAAAAAATTGTCAAAAGAGTTCGAGCCAAACATCATAGGTTTTTTATGTAACTGGTGTAGTTATGCTGGGGCAGACCTAGCAGGAACAAGCAGAATAAAATATCCGCCAAACATAAAATCAATACGAGTTATGTGCTCTGGACGGGTTGATCCCGTGTTTATTTTAGAAGCCTTACAGAAAGGTGCTGATGGAGTACTTGTTGCAGGCTGTCATCCAGGTGACTGTCATTATCAGTCTGGAAACTATAAGACAAACCGTAGAATCAAACTTTTGAAAAAACTGCTTATGGAGATGGGGATTGAGCCGAATCGGGTGAGATTTGAATATATTTCTGCATCTGAGGGAAAAAAGTTTGCCCAGGTTGTCACAGAATTTGTAGAGGAAATCAGGAGGATGGGGGCAAACCCCCTGAAGCAAATGAAGTGAAGGGGGAAAGTATGAAAGTAGATGTAGAAAAGTTGAAGATGATTGTAGGAGAAGATAATGTTTCTGATAATATTACTGACCTGTATGTCTATTCTTCAGATGCATCAGTACATCAGGCTATGCCTTCAGTTGTTGTGAGGCCTAATACTGTTGAAGAAGTACAAAGAATTATGAGGTATGCCAATAATAGTCGGATACCTGTTATTCCAAGAGGAGCAGGGTCAGGCACATCTGGTCATACTGTTCCAATAGATGGCGGTATTGTTTTGGATTTAAAGAGAATGAATCGTATATTGGAGATAAGACCACAGGATATGCTTGTACGTGTTGAACCAGGTGTGGTTGACGATGATTTAAATCGTGCTTTGAAACCTTATGGTCTTTTTTATCCTCCTGGACCTGCATCTAGCAGAATTGCAACAATTGGTGGTGAAATCGGGGCTAATGCATCTGGTGTGAGATCAGTAAAATATGGTGCAACAAGAGACTATGTGCTTGGCATGAAGGTTGTACTTGCAGATGGTAGACTTGTGACTCTTGGCTCTAATACTCGTGTTCACTCTGCAGGTTATCAACTTGAAAGATTGATTGTCGGATCTGAAGGAACTCTAGGCGTTGTTGTAGAAGCAACTATGAGAATTGTCCCCATACCAAAATTTAGATGCTTAGCTGTTGCAAATTTCAACAAACTTGAGGAGGCCGGTAAAGCAATTTCTGATATTATCTCCAGTGGCGCTCAACCATCTATGCTCGAGCTAATGGATGAGATAGGTATAAAAGCTGTTAATAAGGCTATGAAAATTGGTTTACCAGAGGTTGGAGCCATTGTACTTTTTGAGGCTGATGGAAATGTGAAAGAAGCTGTAGATTATGAGATGGAAAAAATGAAAAGGATATGCGAGAAACACAACGGTTTTGGAATCGAGATGAGTTATGATAAGAAGGAAAGAGAAAGGATATATGCAGGGAGAAAAAAATTGTTTGCATCACTGTCAAGATATAAAAATGGTATAATATGTACAGACTTAGCTGATGATATGGGAGTGCCAAATTCAAAAATAGCGGAATGCGCTAAAAAAATTCATGAGATCGCTAAGCGAAACAACGTTATAATGGCTGTATATGGACATTGCGGCTCAGGAGTGGTTCATACTAAGATAATGCTTGATCCTACAAAAAATAGTCAATGGAGGGATGCAGAACATGTTATAGATGAGCTATATGAATATGTACATTCAATCGGTGGTGTTACCTCTGCTGAACATGGCATTGGGCTATCAAAGGCACCCCCATGGAAAAAATCACGAAATGATATAATACCAGTTATGAAGGCTATAAAAAAAGCGCTTGATCCAAACAATATTTTGAATCCACATAAACTCATGGATGCACCAGATAGATGGGTTACTGCCACAAACCTTAGATATCAGGTGAAATCATGAATAGAAGGGATT
>QMSS01000007.1 GCA_003649715.1 Thermoplasmata archaeon | reverse complement strand
TCAAAGAAAATAGCGCTCGGTTTTATCCTCATAATTATCTTAACTCTCTTACAAACCTCTTTTAACCATAAATCCAACAACGAATCATCATCCAGATAAATAGGAAAGGGTTATCAACAAATAAGACAAAAATGTTTTTAAAAAAGTAAAATGAGTGAATCGCACTGATGGAATCAAAAGAAAAAATCTGTTTAGGAACAATCACATTATCATTGTGACCACAAATGTTTTAATAAAATCCACAGCTAACTTTTTTTATGAAAGAATTAAAGATCATAACCAGAAATAGAAACGAAATGATAGACATCACAGATGAAATACAAAAAGCAGTGGAAGAAGAAAATTTTCAGAGTGGATATATAATAGCATATACTCCTCATACAACAGCAGCTATAACAATAAATGAGGGAGCAGATCCAAATGTGCAAAAAGACATAATTGAAACACTAAACAAAATAATACCGAGAAAAGGATATCATCATTTAGAAGGAAACAGCGATGCACATATCAAAGCAAGTCTCTTAGGATCATCTACAACAGTTTTAGTAGAAAACAAAAAACTTGTTTTAGGGACATGGCAACGCATATTCTTTTTCGAGGGAGACGGACCGAGGCATAGGAGAGTGTTTATAAGCCTATTCCCCAGATGAGAAAAAAGACACGAGAAGTAAAAAATTACTTACCAAGGGAAATTTCCAATACACGATGCCTTACATAGTTTATTTTTAGAAAAAACTGTCACATTCTTATCATTATCACATTCTCCCCTATAAAATCATATATATGGATAAATCATAAAATCATAGATAGTATTATATTACAATCCCTAGGATGCTTCCTAAGGAAAAATTAAACAAAGCATTTTAATAAAACCATTTATTTTAATTGAACCGCAAGTTTTTAAAAAAGCAATAGGATTACCCATGCAGTAATTAAATTAGGAACTAACTTAGCCGGGAGGAAAAATATGATATCATTTATTATCACAACAGTAATCTGCTTTATCACATATCTCCTTCTTACGACAGGAAGCGGAACCGATGTTTGGATTTGGAGCTACGAAGAGATCTTGATCGGAATAATCCTATCATTGATAACAGGATTCATAGCAAGAAATGTTTTTGTCAAAAACAATTTGAGGATGCTGAACCCTATTAGATGGCTTATTTTTTTGGTATATGTGATAGGGCCTTTCTTCGTAGGAATGGCTAAGGCAAACATAGATGTGGCATATCGTGTTATAACTGGAAAGATAAAACCTGGGATTGTGAGAATCTCACCTAATCTAAAAACAGATTTGGGAATTACAATGCTTGCAAACTCCATCACACTTACACCTGGGACATTAAGTGTAGATATAGATGAAGATGAAAATGATTTATATGTACATTGGATAAATATTAAGGAGGAGGCGTTGAAAAAAAAGCCGGTTGACTATAAATATGTATGTAATGGTTTTCCCAAATGGATAAGGAGGATTGCTGAATGATAGAGTTTTATAATACTCTGCTGGTTGTGTTGTCATTGCTTTTAATCTGTATCCTAATGGCTATAATACGAATTATTTTAGGCCCAACAGCTCCAGATAGGGTAGTTGGTCTGGATACTTTAAATACCATTGTTGTTGTAGGCATGGTTATATTCGGTGCCGCCTATAACCTGGTGATCATTGTTGATGTAGCCATTGTGTATGCTCTTCTATCCTTTGTATCCACTTTGTTCATAGCTAAATACCTAGAGGGGGGGAGGTTCTAAAAGATGTTTGATGAAATAATCTACATTCTTCTTGGAATTGGAGTTTTTTTTAACATACTTGCAGGTGTTGGACTGCTTCGTTTTCCTGATGTTTATACAAGATTACATGCTGGGACAAAATGTACCACCTTCGGCTCAATTTTCATATGTGGCTCAGTGATACTAGTTGCTTTAAAGATGTGGTATCAAGGTGGTGCTGAGGAGTCTGTCCTAGCATTACATACAGCCATAGCTTTGATTGCAATATTAATCACTAATCCTACAGGCGCTCATGCCATTGCACGTGCCGCGTATCGAAGTGGAGTGAAACCTGCTGCTGCAGTTGTAGATGATCTTAAAAACAAAGGCAGGAGGAAGAAATGATGCTATTAGAATATGCCCACATCGTTATTCCAATATTTATTGTAGCTACATCAATATTCGCTGTTTTACTCAGGGATTTGCTTGGCGCAGCGGTTGCTGTAGCAGCTATGAGTCTATTGTTGTCTCTTGAATTCTATATTTTACAGGCACCTGATGTTGCTATAGCAGAAGCAGGTGTGGGAGCATGTTTAACAACTGCTATACTTATAATTGCTATAAAGGCGACTAAACGTATGGAGGAGGAGATATGATGAGTAGGAGAGACATGTTTGCAGTTGTGTTTTTTTCCATAGTATGTATGTTCTTTATCTTTAGTGCCTTACTTATGCATCCATTCGGTTCTCCAGATGAGACAGATATGGATGATATGATAATTAAGAATACACAGAGAGAAACTGGTGCTAACAATGGTGTTACCTCTGTAGTGTTTGATTATCGAGGTTTTGATACGTTAGGAGAGGCGACGATATTGTTCACAGCGGTTGCAGGTGTTGTGTTGCTTTTCAGGAGGATGAAAGAAACATGAGTGAAATGTCTAAGATTGTAAGAACCATTGCCGCTATTGTTTTTCCATTTATCATGATATATGGTTTGTATGTTATAGCTCATGGTCATCTTACACCAGGTGGTGGCTTTCAGGGAGGGGCTATTGTTGCATCAGCATGTGCATTATTGTTAGTGGCATATGGATCAATGTGGACTATGCGGCGTATTGGGGAGAAAAGGCTTTCTGTTTTTGAAAGCATAGGTGCTTTTTTCTTTATAGCTCTTGCATTGCTTGGACTGTTTTTTGGAGCTGTTTTTTTCAACAACTTCCTAGCAGGATCCAGCTTTTTATTTGGAGATATCCCCATGGTTGGTTCGAACACAGGTGATATGAACACAGGTGGTGTGCTACCTCTTATGAACTTTGCTGTTGGTATAAAGGTGGTCGCTGGATTGTTTGTTATCATCCTAGTTATGGCATATGCAAGTAATCATATGGAGAAGAAGAGGGGGGAAAAACAGGGATGATCTTCAACATACCTTTTATCGCAGTTGCTGCTCTTATTATCATAGGTCTTTATGCAGTTATTTTTAGAAAAAACTTGATAAAAACTGTGATTGGTATAACGATTATTGAGAGTGGTGTAAACCTGTTTTTGATAACACTTGGATATAGAGAAGGAGGTGTTCCACCTATATATACAAATCTACCTGAGGATGTTAGCATTCCTCGGGGGATGGTGCTGCCTGTTCCTCAGGCATTGACACTTACAAGTATTGTTATAGGGGTTGCTGTTCTTGCTTTGATGTTGTCTCTTGTTATTCATATATATAGGGTCTATGGAACATTGGATGTAAGGAGGATACGGAGGTTGAGAGAATGACATCCATCGAATACATTATAGATCATTCTCCTGCGTTGATAATAGCTATTCCATTGTTGGGTGCATTTCTTACTCCATTGGTGAGCAGACTAGGTAGTAGGATAAGGAATGTTTTTGTCATCATAGTAGCTATGTTAACAGCGTTCCTGGTGTTTTTATTAGCATCTGATGTTTTTTCGGATGGTATAAGAACTTACATATTTGGATCTCAGGATTTAACTACACCAGTTGTCCGGATTTTGTTTGAAGTAGATGGTATCAGCATTTTTATGGCCATTATCAGCGTTTTATTGTCATTGCTGGCCGCGATATATTCATGGTCTTTTATGAAAAAGTATGATGGTTTAGACAAGTATTATACATTGCTTCTACTGATGACAGCTGGTATGCTAGGTATGGAGCTAACAGGTGACATGTTTAACTTCTTTGTGTTTCTAGAGATTACATCTATTTCCTCATGTGCTCTTATAGCATTTTGGACTCACAAGGGGGAAGCGGTTGAAGCAGGTTTTAAATATATTGTGGTGAGCGCAGTTGGAGCACTCTTTGTATTATTTGCAGTAGCATTACTATATGGTCAGTATAATGCATTGAATATTGCAACACTTGCTAATACTATACAGTACAGTTTTTTAGACAAAATCGCATTTGTGTTGTTGATAACAGCACTAGGGATGAAAGCGGGTCTTGTTCCGATGCATATGTGGCTGCCTGATTCGTATAGTCAGGCGCCTTCTTCTGTGACATTGATACTTGTAGGCGCAACACAGGCAAGCCTATATGGGGTTTTTAGAATGTGTTTCACACTATATGGTGGTGTTTTTGCAGATGGAATACTAAGTTCTATGACAGTTGGATGGTTTATCGTCGTGCTGGCTCTTGTTACGATATTGATTGGTGTGACTATGGCGATTATCCAAACTGATTTTAAGAGACTTATCGCCTATGCAGCGGTTGCAGAGCTGGGATACATGTTTCTTGGTATAGGAGTTGGGTTAACAGCTATGGGGACCAGCTATGGGAAAACAGCATTAGATGGAGGTGTTTTTCATATCTTGAATGATGCATTAGATGTAGGGTTATTGTTTCTTGTAGCTGGCTCTATATACTATGCAACAAAAGAGAGAGACCTGGATAGGATGGGTGGACTGGCGAGAAATATGAGGTACACAAGCATGTTTTTTATCATAGGGCTTCTAGCTGTTGCGGGTATGCCGCCGATGAATGGTTTTGCATCTAAGCTGCTTATATATGAGTCGACCTATCAGCTGAGTCCTATTTTGTCTATCATAGCTATCTTATCTAGCATTCTCCTCCTTGCAGTTTTTGTAAAAGTGTTTCACTCTGTTTTCATGGGTCCAGAACTTCCCAGGTTCAGGGATGTACAGGAGGTTCCTAGGAGTATGCTGTTAGCGATGGGGATCATTGCGTTGATAATAATAGTCATAGGTCTCATTCCTGGGATAGTAGTGGAGAATATAGTTCAGCCAGCTGCAAACTCACTTGTAAATCATCTCGACTACATATCACATGTTATTAGCATAGGGGGGGTGTAAAGTTTTTGTTCTCTATAGATACAGGTAGTGGTTTCTGGAATCCCATACTATGGGTTCTTGTGATAATCATTGCATTTCTCATGATGTATATACTGAGAAGCCTAGGTAGAAAAGATTATAGAAAGACAACAGAGCAGATTAAACCATTTTTATCTGGAAACCCTGAGTTGGAAAAAGACAAAATGCATGTAAGAGGTAGTAATCTATACTGGGGTTTCAGAGAGAGTCTCAAGGGGTTTTACAATGTTCTTCTAAAGCTGCATAGTGGTAATACCAGTGACTACATTCTATGGTTTGTTGTTATAATGGCTATATTTTTCATCATAATAGGGGTGATCTAGATTGGATGCTCTAGAGATGTCTGAAATAGTTTTAAAAACCATAGTCGGAACCATAGTGTTGGCATTATTTGGGATAATATTTGGCCTGTTATACAAGGGTATTGATAGGAAGCTTTCTGCTCATATGCAAGCCCGTGTTGGCCCACCCATACGGCAGCCTTTTAGAGATGTTATGAAACTTTTTACGAAGGAAAACGTGATTCCTAGGCATGCTATTCCATGGATTTTTAACCTTGCACCGTTAGCTGGTCTAGTTGCAACGATATCGATTCTACTGTACATACCAATTGGTGGGTTTGAACCCATACTGTCAGGCAGCGGGGATCTCATACTTATTCTCTACCTCCTGATTGTTCCATCATTGGCTATGGTGGTAGGTGGTTTTGCATCTGGATCCCCATATGCAACAGTTGGTGCTCAACGTGAGATGGTCACCATGATAGCCTATGAGTTTCCACTTGCAATAATCATTGTTAGTATAGCATGGAAGCTGAATCAGCTTGGAAACGTAGATGTTTTTGCATTATCCACAATAACAGCAAATCCAGTATGGAACACTGCATCAGGCCCACTTGGGATAATAGGTTTTGCCATACTATTAATTGTGCTGGTAATTGTAACACCCGGTGAACTCTCTAAGATACCATTTGATGCGCCAGAGGCAGAGACTGAAATAGCAGGTGGGTTACTAGTCGAGTATTCAGGGAGAAACCTGGCGATGTTCTATCTAACTGATGGTGTAAAGACTGTGATCATGGCATCTCTCATAGTCGTATTGTTTTTTCCATACAACCTGTCCAATATACTTGGAATAACAGGTGTGTACACCACTTATGCCCTTGACCTCATCTTCTACCTGCTCAAGGTATTTTTGGTGATACTGTTTTCTGTTACATTAATCCGAGTAGGAGTAGCCCGTCTAAAGATAGATCAGATTGTTTACACATATTGGATCCCATTAACCCTGCTTAGCTTAGTTGGACTAGTATTTATCATGTGGGATGGGTTTGTCACAGTACCCTAAAAAAATATTTTCTATCTTGGTGTTAAAAAAGTTTAATTTATACAACGACATATATACCCTCCTATCATGACACGCACTCATACAACAGAGAACACCATTGCTTTGATGTTTCTGCTTCTACCAACATTATTCATAGTATCTGGACTACTATTTTTCCCTAATAATATACCCAGATATATCGAAACGGCATTGCTCATACCGCTGTTTATCAGTTTGATACTGCTGGGAGCCGGTTTCCTCCTCAGAAAAACAAAACCTAAGGTATCAAGCATAGCTAAAATATTTGGATGGACTGGCTTTGCATTATACTGGTCAACACAGCCAGGAACACTATATTTTTCTGAGGGAGGAGACTTTGTAAATGCATCACTCTGCATCATAGGAGTATACATTCTATGCTACATCGCCTACCATGAATGGTTGTCATTAGAAGGGAAAGAAAAACCAGGATGCATAAACTGGATTGCAGGTGTAGCAGGCATCGCAGGACTTATATATTTTGGTATAGAGAGAACACCACTTGCACGGTGGCTCATAGAGGTTGTCACCAGCCAAAGCAGCTGGCTTCTTAACATGTTCACGGGCAATGTGTCTGTAAAAGGTGGGATACACATATTTTACAACAACACATATGCTGTGACCATAATATTTGCATGTACTGCGGTACAGTCCATGGTCCTATTTGTCGGAATGATACTGCCCCTACCTGATGTCGATAATAAAAGAAAAATCTATGGATTATTAGCAACAGTGGTTCCAATATATTTTCTAAACCTGGTTAGAAATGCTGGAATCACTTATCTCGTTGGAACACACATAGTCTCTATCAACATAGCACACAACATAATAGGTAAAGGGGGAAGCCTACTTGCATTGATAATTCTATTATTCATAGTAACCAAAATAATACCAGAGCTTTTTGATGAAATAATATGTCTAACAGAACTACCGAAGAGAAACGGGCCTTTAGAAAAACTCATCAAAAAAAAACATAATTAGAATGAGGTAAAAAAATAATGATCAAACTGGCAAAAGGAACAGCATCATGGATTGCAACACCATTGTTTCTCAGCATAATTTTTATGAGCATGTCGATTTATACAAACATTCCTCTGAGGAACATTTTACTCTTCCTATCGATATTCTCATGGTTGGCACTATTTTTTTTCCTTATATTTTTCAGAGACCCTGATAGAAAAACTGGAGAAGATATTGTTGCACCCGCGGATGGAAAGATAAGGGAGATAACCATACTCACCGACAGAGACATAGGTAGATGCATCCGTATATCCACATTCATGAACATACATAATGTCCATGTAAATCGAATGCCACTAGATGGCGTTATAAAAAACATTGTCCATCTCAAAGGCTCCCATGTTCCTGCATTCAGAAAGGATTCAGATAGAAATGAAAGGGTAGTAATAACAATAGATACAGGTATAGGAATGCTAAAGATATGTCAAATCGCTGGAACACTAGCACGTCGCATCACACCCTACATAAAAAAAGATGACAGCATAAGAAAGGGAACAAGAATCGGAATAATAAAACTTGGATCACGTGTCGACCTATACCTGCCATTGTCCAGCAGAATAAAGATAAACATAAAAGAAGGGGACAAAGTAAAGGCTGGAGAGGATACAATTGCAAAAATCCATGGCTAGGCTACTGTCACCTGCTGATATGCTCACCATTATCAACGTAATCCTAGGTTTCCTAGCCATAATCATGATCATCTCAGGTCAAACAAGAATCGCATTCTCATTTATCCTACTAGCCTTACTAGCAGATGGATTAGATGGAATTATAGCTAGGAAAACAAAAAAGGAGGGAGAGCTAGGTGAGTACCTAGAGGCAATAGCTGACATGACATCATTAAGTATTGCTTCCTCAGTATTTGTATACAAAAAATACTATGAAAACATCGATTCATCAATTTATTTCCATTTCCAAATACTGCTCTATATTGTACTTATCCTGTTTCTCATAACCAGTGCTATTAGATTATCATCGTTCCATAAATTGAAAGAAAAAAAATGTTTTGTGGGTCTACCATTATCAGCAGCAACACTATTTGCGCTACTACTAAGTTTTTTCAAAATACCATTCATATATATCAGTATTGTCATGGCCATACTTTCATTCATGATGATATCAAACCTACGTTTCCCCAAGCCAGGACTTAAAATGAATTCTGTGGCTGCTGCTCTGATAGTTTTGACAATAATTATGGGTGATACCTGTAATGGCATGTTTCCAATACTGCTTCTTCTCGCTTTAACTGCTTATACCACTGTAGGACCGTTTTTATGCAAAAGCAAAAAACAAATTTTTTAGTTTAGCAGTCTATAAGCGTCGTAGGACTGTACATGCCCATTTTTTACCTCTATGATTCTTCCCCGGGGTATCATGTTGAGTGTAGCTGAAGTTGTCTGAATAAAAAGAGGATACTCGTGCAAACTAGTTGGTATCCTACCCGTGTAGTTGAAAACATGGTTTTTGTGTGTATGACCTGATAGTACAAGTGAGACATTGTTGTTACGGCAGTAGTTGATAAAATCTATGCGGTTGAATGCGATGCATTGATCATTTCCACTTGGATGATTATCAGGAACGCGAAACAGGCCTATGTCATCTATGTCATTTACAGCTGGATGATGCATAACTATTATCTGACTTCTGGTGTTATCACCAAACATGTTTTCTAGTAGATACATCTGCATGTTGGTGAAACCACTTGCCTCTGGAGTAGGATTCCATAGATGAGGTTTTATTTCCCATCTACTCCAATCGTATCCAGAGTCCATCAATACAAAATTGATGTTTCCGTAGATAAATGCATAGTTGTCCAATGGTGTTACATACATATGATAGTATGATAGGTTGAAATATGGGATGTAAAACATGTATAAACCATTTTCATATCTATCATGGTTTCCAGGTGTTGTAAAGATAGGTGATCTACATTTCAAAACCAGTTTATGGAACTCCATCCAGAGATTATGTCCATGTTTTGTTTTACACCAGTCTACGAGATCGCCAGAGATTATTACAAAATCTGGTTTCAAAACATCGTTGATATACTGGATTATTTTTTCAAATATTTTCCTCTCGTCTACCAGATTATAGGATTTTCCTATGTGGATATCTGTTATATGAAGAAATCTATAATCTTTGGGTTCTTCATGGATTATTTTTACTGCATGTGGCCATTTGTAGATATTTTTTGATGTTGTAATGGAGATGTTGTAGAAACCACATGGGATATTACTTACATTGTAGTTTATCATAAATTCATCCTCAACATGTTTTCTATCACAGTATACCCATTTTGAGAAAACAATGCTTCCATTATGCAGGCCATATGTTGCTGATCCATCGATAGCCTCCAGCTCTGCATGTTGAACAGAAAGTGGGTTCTCAGATAGCTGTCTTTCCTCAGAAACCACTATAGCGAGTTTTTCAAAGCTGTTTTTGTCTATTATAGCTGGTGTTCCCATGGAGGGATATATGATGTTTTGTGTGTCAAAGTTAACGCTTATGTTTCTGTATTTTATAGAAAATATTCCAGCTTGGAATTTAAGGGTATGGTTTCCAGTTAGAACAGGATACCACATTATCATGTGGGTGTATGATTTCCTTTTCCCTATATGTAGAAGGGTTTGATACACCAATGTTTCACCGGTTTCCCATCCGACACCTTGTGAGTTCACAACTAATCCTTCATATCTGTCTGAGATGCTCAATGTTTCTTCAAATGATTCTCCATAGGGGTTTCCTTTCAGCGTGACCAGTATCATAACAGGTTTACCTGAAATTGGATGAGAATCTGAAAATCTGATGCTTATTATGTCACCTGGTTGTATATTATGCATATGAGAAACACAGAGTGTGTCTACATTTTCGGAAACATTTGTACTGTTTATGGTTTCATGACAGTATTCTGCAGAGGATATAATTATGGTGTTCAACAACAGCAGGGGAATAAGTATTAGTTTGAAACTGTTTAAGACCACGACTTTGTTTATCAAAAATTTTATTATATTATTGAACATTCTGTGAAATCACTTTTTATGCTATTATCTTAGTTTTACATAATTTAAATATTTTATGGGACCAGATAGGAAGGAAATTGTTATGGAAAAAATACATTTGCTTACTTTTATATTCGAAGAAGGGTGATCATGTGTTTCATTTCTTCTCTTTAAACACAAGTTTTAGCAGAATAGGTGTTATGATGGCTGTTGTTATGACTAGAAGAATAGTAGCAGCCAGCATTTGATGTGCTATGTCGCCTTTAAAAATTTTGAGTGATATCTCTGTAGAAACCACTACTAAGGCGACTTCCATACGGGGGATCATACCTATGCCCACCTGTAATGCTTCTCTGTTTCTAAAACCAGTTATCTTGGCACCAGCTGTGCATCCTATTATCTTCCCGATAATAGCAGCTGGTATGAACAATAGCACAAGCATACCGACATCTTTGACTGCTGAAAAATCAAAGGAGGCACCGATCCAGACAAAGAATAGTGGTATTAAAAATGTATGACCCACCTCTCTGGTATAGCTTAAAACTCTTCTCGACTGAGGTGTGACACCTATGATTAGCCCAGCGATGAATGCACCTGTTATGGCTGCTAAACCTATGCTTTTTGCAAATGCAGCAAAAAGGAAACATAGTGTGAGAGCTACAGTCAAGAGTATACGACGGGCATGAACAGCATCTAGTATTTTCATTATTTTTGGAACAAAATGTAGTCCGAAGAAGAAAGTCACTACAAAAAAAACTACAACCTTTGCACATATGATGATAGGGGATCCTTCTCCCGCGATTATTGATAGAATTAATATACCAAGTACGTCATCTAAAACTGCTACTGTTAGTATAAGAGAACCAGATTTTGTATGGAGTTTGTTCATATCCATCAATGTTCTAACAGATATGCCAACACTTGTGGCTGTTAGAATTGCACCTATTGCCAGAGATTGTATAGTAGGAAAACCCAAAAACTGTCCAACTAAATATCCGAATATAAATGCCACGCTAACATCAAACAGGGAAGTTATTATCCCACTTTTACCTGCATTTTTGATGTCATCAAATTTTGTTTCCAATCCACTCAGGAACAACAGAGTTATGATACCCAGCATGGCTATAGAGCCAAACTCAGAAGAGGTGAGATTCAAATCAAAATGATATAACTCGTTCCCCCATAGAGAAAAATCTGTTCCAGAGAATCTGCCTAACAGATAAGGACCTAGTAAAACACCAGCTAATATCTCTCCTAGTACACCTGGCTGCTTAGTCTTTTCGAACAAATAACTTAATGTTCTTGCTGTAATAAGGGCAAACGCTATTTCAAGCAACATAGAACCGCCTAAATTATACCTATCTTTTTATAGAGCAGAGAGACGATGGGGGAACAGGATTTTAAATTAAATGTTTAGAAACAAGTAACAACAGATCACAAACAAGTTATTATAGCTGCTATTAGAAAGAGGATAGAAATTTTTTATTAATTAATATTTTGGATGAAAGGATGCGCTGTAAAATTTGGATTCTAGAATACCTGTTTCACAACTTTTCTCAATATAATTATTATCACATCTAGGATGACCATTTTCTGTCAAATAAAATAGAATTCCAGATACACAAAAGAGGGCAGGGGGATAAAATTTTTAAATACCAAAACATCATCATTAGTTGTTTAACAAAAAAGCCTTAGGTGTTAATGAACTAGTAGTTTTCAAGAGGTATATCTAAGATGCCGGGGAATATAAGGATAAAAGACATCCGAATGCTAATAACCCCTTATCCATCTTTTGTACATGAAGATGCAAATATGGATGAAATCGCAAAGATGATGATCGCAAATCCTAAGGCAAGATCTGTATATGTGGTAGATAAAAAACTTAGGCTGATAGGCAAAATCACCTTAAAGATGCTAGTAAGACAGGAATTTAGAGATCTCATACCACTCTCATCAACAAGTAGTTTCTATTCATTAGAATGGATAGGAAAAAAATATGCAAAGGAGATAATGGCAGAGCCTGTTTATGTCAAGGATAACGATACATTAAAAACAGCTTTTATAAAGATGTATGAAAACGGATTAGATGAACTGCCTGTTGTAGACGAAAAAATGCATTTGATAGGAAACATAGATATGCTTGAATTGCTAACAATGTTAATAGAGAAAAAAGAACAAGAGAGAAACAAAAAATATCTGAGACTAAATATTAACAGACCGTTTCAAAAAAGGTTTTAAAAAACACATAATATTTAACCATGCCTAATAATTCTGATATTCATTGGATGAGATTCAGCAGCAGGTCCATCCAAACTATGATTAATCATCCAGCTATAAACTTTAGTTAAAAAAGTAAGTGTTTACTTGGAGGGTTAAATGGTCAAAAGAGAAAAACTCATATCTGAATTTTATGAGTTAAAATGTAAAGAGTTAATGGATAAAAGAATATGGGATCTACCATTAGTAGACAAAAGAGCAGATGTACATCATGTTCTATCCATACTATGCGCTAGAGGACATGTATGGGTTGTAGAAGATATGAAAAACAGAGAGCTTGTAGGTGTGATAACGGAACATGATGTCTTATCAACCTTAGCACCACCTAGGCTTCCATCATATGTATTTGGCAAACCAGACATACGTTCATTTTATCATAAAACGGCAAAAACAGCTGAGGACATCATGTCCAAAAGCCCTATAACTTGCAGTCCTGAAGACAAGGTGCTGGATGCATTGCTGAAGATGAAAAGATATGAGATAAGAAGACTTCCAATCATTGAGAATAAAAAAATTATAGGTGAATTAACTCTTCATCATCTAATAGTTAAATACTATGCAGCTACTCAATACCACAAAATCACGTAAAAAACTTTGAGAAAAAAACCAACTCCTCATGCTCATAATTTTTATTAAAAAACATGAAAAAAATTTGGTAGGAGATTCCTGGAAAAATAAAAGGACAACTCCTCTTTCATAAAAAAACTAGTTCTAAAAAAATAGACATAAAGGAATTGTACTGTATGTCAACAAAATAAAAATAATTCTGGATATACCTAATAAAAACATTTCTAAACAAAAATTGCATTACAGATATCTTGATTGACTATGGACGATATACCAAAAATAGGAATCACCGGTATGCCCAGTGTAGGAAAAACAGATACATTGATAAAGATAATAGAACATCTCGAAGAAACAGGATATAAAATAGGTGGAATGATAACAAAACCTATTATAGAAAATAAAAAACGTGTTGGATTTTATGTCGAAGACTGGCAGACCAAAGAAAGAGATGTTTTTGCACATATCGATATGGATTCAAAGGACCGGGTTGGAAAATATGGTGTAAACATAGATGCATTGGAAAGAATCGGTGTACCTGCTATCGAGAGAGCAATCAATGACAGCAGCATTAATATCATAGTGATAGATGAGATTGGAAAGATGGAGATGCTGTCAGATAGATTCTGCGAAATAGTAGTAGAGGCCCTAGACTCAGATAAACCAATAATGGTGACATTACACAAAAAATCTAGAACACCATTACTGCAGGATGTTAGAAGACGAGATGACATACGGATATTAGAAGTCACACCCGTCAACAGAAACCTCCTTCCATATAAGATTGAAAAAATCATGGTAGAAAAACTACCGCCTTTATACTAAAAAAAGAAAAAATGTATGACCAAAACGCAGGATAATGAGATTATCCAGGAAGGAAAAACAGAGATTTTAGTACATAAAACAAAGGTTTCCAGAAAAGGACCTGGAACAAAAGACAAAAAACCTTTTTACAACCCAGCTATGGAGTTAAACAGGGACATATCTGTTCTCATGTCGCAATGGTTTATAGATCTTACCAGAAGACATGTATATATATTGGATGGCCTGGCAGCATCTGGTATAAATGGGATAAGACTGGCAAACGAGGTAAAAGGTAATTTTACAGTCATCATCAACGACTGGAACAAAAATGCTTTTTTTCTGATAAAAAAAAACATAGAGTATAACAGACTGAAAAACGCATTTGCATCTAATGAGGAACTAAATATATTACTCTCAAAAAACAGGTATGAATACATTGATATTGATCCATTTGGATCACCAGCATATTTTGTAGACTCTGCAGTCAGAAGCATAACCAATAATGGTTTAATAGCATGTACTGCAACAGATACTGCCGCATTATGCGGCGTTTATCCAAAGACATGTATACGTAGATATGGAGCAAAACCTCTTCATTCTCATGTTATGCATGAGGTTGGGCTTAGAATATTAATTGGTTTTATATGCAGAGAAGCAGCAAAATATGATAAGGGAATAGAACCAATGCTATGCTACTATAGAGACCATTATTTTAGAGTATATCTAAAAATCAAGAGAGGCGTCAGGTATGCCAATAGATCTATCAGTAAAATATCCTGCGTAGACCCAAAAAAAACTAGCTTTACATTTTCATATAAGAAATTCCAAGGTAATAATATAGGACCACTGTGGATAGGAAGATTACATGATAAGGATATAATAAAAAAACTACGAGATTATCTCTCTGAGAAGGATCTAAACACTAGAAAAACTATTTGGAAATTACTTGACTTGTTTGAAGAAGAAGCAGATGGACCGATTTTTTTTCATACCACTGAACATATCGCATCTAAACTAAAGATTTCTCCACCAAGTATGGAAAAGATATTCGAAAAATTATGCGAAAATGGATATAATGTTAGGAGAACACATTTTAGCCCTACAGGTTTTAAGACAGATGCCTCATTAGATGAGATCGAGGAGATATTCAAAAGGATCAACAGAGAGACAAAGAGAGGGAGATAAAAACACATGAAGATATTATTCATATCTGATGTTCATTCCAATCTACATGCATTAGAAAAAGTGTTAGAGTATATAAAGAATCTTGATGTTGATGAGATATTTTGTTGCGGCGACATTGTGGGATACAATGCGTTTCCTAGTGAATGTCTAAAAATTATTAGAAGAAACAATATTAAATCTGTTATGGGAAATCATGACTGGGCTGTGACAACCGGTGATACATCTGGTTTTAACCCATATGGCGTTGCTGGAGTTGAATATTCTAGAAAAAAACTCCTGAAAGAAGAAATAGAGTTTTTAAAAAGATTGCCAAAAAACATTAGTTTTTCTAGAGATGATATTTCGTTTTATGTGGTCCATGGAAGTCCTAGGGATAATATTTTTGAATATGTTTTTCCTAATTATCCTGAGTCTCTGTTTAACCTTTTTGCCCGTATGGTAGATGCAGAGATAACTGTACTAGGGCATACTCATATTCCTATGGAACGGATTGTTGATGGCAAAATTTTTTTGAATCCTGGATCTGTAGGGCAACCACGTGATTCTAACTCAAATGCATCTTTCATGATTTTTGATACAGAGGATAGAACATATAAGTGGTATCGAGTTGCATATGATGTTGATTCAGCTGCAGATGCTATAAGAAAAAGTGGATTACCCTTGTTTTTAGCTGAGAGACTACATATTGGGCTATAAAAAACATTTTTTTGTTTTAATCAAATATTCTAAGGTTACTAGAAGGATAAATAATGTTATTGTGATTTGGATGGATATAGAGATTATTTCTTGCAGCATGTCTATCCAGGGAGGTCTATCTTTTAGAGCATTGGGATATCTTTCTCTGACTACTACATATCCTAATTTAGATGACAGAATATGTTTTCCATTTAAGTTATATGGATGACTAAAGAGATGTATTTCAACTGGTTCTATATATGGGTCTATATAGGATAGTATCCAGTGAGTGGTTTCATGTAGGGGGGTAGTTGCAGTTAGGGTGAGACATGAAACGAAGAAACTTATTAGCATGATTAGGACTTTGTTTTTTAGTGTAAAGCTAGGGAAGCAACAGGTTTTTTTAAATTTCATTAAATATATATTTATTTATTTTAAAATAAATATTTTTTGTATGTTTTGGTACTATTCTGACAACGGAAAAAATCAAAAACCACTATCAGGTTATCAGAAAAAACAAGTAGAGTAACACCATTAAATGTCATATAATATAAGGATAAAAAACAAAAAAAATTGTTTGACAAATTAAGGGAAGTTGTGATGACAATGAAAAAAAAATTGAGAGTAGGTGTTTTAGCATCAGGAAGAGGAACAGATCTACAGAGTATAATCGATGCATCTGAAAAAAAAATGATAGATGCAGAGGTTGTAGTAGTTATAAGTGACAACAAAGATGCTTTTGCTTTAAAACGCGCTGAAAAGCATAACATAAAATCATTTTTTGTCGATCCTCATAAGAGGAGCAGAGAAGAACATGAAAAGATGATAGATGAGATACTGAGAAAAAACGATGTTGAGCTTGTTGTAGGCGCAGGCTACATGAGAATATTGTCTCCATCGTTTATCAGAAAATGGTACGGAAAACTGATCAACATCCATCCATCTCTACTACCCTCTTTCAAGGGAATAGACGGGCAAGGAGATGCACTAAAATATGGGGTAAAAATTTCTGGATGCACCACTCATTTTATGGATGAAAAAATGGACCACGGACCCATTATATTGCAAGCAGCTGTAAAGGTACTACCTGATGATGATCGAGATACCTTAGCTGCACGTATTCTAGAGGTTGAACATCAAATATTACCTAGAACCATACAGCTTTTTGCACAGGGAAGACTGAGGATCGATGGAAGAAAAGTAATTATTTTACCTGGGGACTCATGGACAGAAAAATATAGGCAGATACCTGGAGTTTTATATTCTTATGGATACTAAAACAATGATTTTTAACTACAGATGGGCAGTGGAATGGCTATACAGTTTTCGGAGATATGGCTCAAAACTGGGTTTAGAACGAATATCTTATCTTGCCGAAAAACTTGGGAATCCACAAAAAGACTACAAAGTAATACATGTCGGTGGAACCAATGGAAAGGGATCTGTATGTAATCTCATAGGATCAATCCTGCAAAAAGCAGGTTATAATGTGGGTATTTATACATCCCCTCATCTACAAAGATTTTCCGAACGCATTGTTGTCAACAATAAAGAGATCTCAGAGGAGGACGTAGTTTCACTTGTTAAAAGAGTTAAACCAATTGTTGATGAGATGAGACAACAAAAAAACAACCCAACCTTTTTTGAGGTTGTTACTGCAATGGCGTTTCAATTTTTTAGCGACCAAGAAGTTGATTTTGCAGTTATCGAAGTAGGACTAGGTGGAAGACATGACGCGACAAACATTGTCGAACCAATAGTATCCATCATAACAAATGTTTCATTAGAACATACAGACATCCTGGGAGAAAAATTAGAGGAAATAGCATCTGAAAAAGCAGGTATCATAAAAGAAAATGGACAGGTTATTACCGCCGCGGAATACAAAGCATGCAGAGTTATACAGAGGGTTTCAAAAGAACAAAATGCATCCCTTACTATTATCAGCCGAGAAAACTGGAGGAGAAAAGCACACAACATGAGATATCAAAAATTTTTTATCAAAGGAGCCCTAGCAGATTATAATGTTAAAACACCTCTGCTTGGAGAGCATCAAGGCGAAAACATTGCATTAGCCATTGCCGCTATAGAAAAACTTCAGATGCAGGGAATATATGTTCCTAACAGCAGTATCACCACCGGTATATCCACCACCCATAACCCGGGGAGAATGGAAATAATCAGTAGAAACCCTGTTGTTCTATTAGACGGAGCACACAACTCTGCAGGTATATCCATGTTGAAAAAAACATTGCAAGACGATTTTAGATACAACAAAATGATACTTGTAATAGGGATCATGAAAGATAAAGATGTTAGGAGGATGCTATCAATCGTCATACCTATCTCAGATTATGTAGTTGCGACCCAGCCAAACATGATTAGAGCAAGCCATCCAAGAGTTATAGAGGAGATAATCAAAAGGATAGATCGCAACAAAAAGGTGGTATCCAAAGAAACTATCTCTGATGCTATGGAACATGCGATATCTAACGCAGATAAGGATGATCTAGTTTGCGTAACTGGTTCTCTGTTTACAGTCGGCGAAGCACGAGACCATATACTTAACAGAACAAACCAATGATGTTTATCCAAAAATAATGAGATACGGCGAGAAGAATTCTAAAATCCTCTTTTTATAGATTTATTTTGGCAACGATGTTGTTGAGATCTCTCATAAAACTGGTTTTCATAAGCTTTTCTGTATCTCCAATTGCATCCTCAAGATTTTCATCAAAACAGATGGCTCCAAGATAATGGAGACCTGTTTTTCTGATCTCATTTCTGATGAAGAAGGATTGATTTCTAGCCATATTTTCTACAACACCTATGACTGGTATTTTTAACTCTTTTAGTATCCAAATTAACTTGTTCACCGCTCCCAGAGCAACCTTGGAAGGAGTAGTTACCACCAGGAATTTACTGTCTTTGATGAAACGGATGACATCCAATGTTTCATCTCCTATACCAGGTGGCATGTCGATGATGAGAAAATCTAAAGAACCCCATTGTGTAATAGCAAGCAGTTCTATTATTATGTTTGATATATCAGTTCCTCTGAAAGGAGAGGGCTTATCATCGGTGTAATAAACTATTGACATGAAACGTATACCATGTACCTCTGGTGGTACAATACCTTTTTCCTCTTGAGGATATACATCCTTTACCCCAAGAATTATATGCGATGAGGGACCATATAAATCTAAGTCCATCAAACCAGTTTTATATCCTTTCCTTGAGAGAGACAATGCAAGACTAGACGCCACTAGGCTTTTACCTACGCCACCCTTACCACTTGCTACTGAAATAATTCGTTTAATGTTCCTAAGTCTCTTATCAATAACACTTGTTCTAGGCTCTATATACGCCATTTATCTTGATCCTCGGATTGATTTTATAGCGATGCCTCTTCCGCTTATGATCTCAAAATCTGGGCTATTACATCTTGGACATCTGGTGTGAACAAAGGCAATCTCGGGTATAAAATGTATAGCCTCTGATTCCTCCTCACTAAGATTTTTCCTGATTTCATTGAAACTCCATGTATATCCACATACTCTACATTTAAGCCTACTTTTCTCTATCTTAATATTAAAAATTGTTTTTTTAAAACCTATTGTTTTCCTAGTCTTAGTTATCTCCTTCAAAGCAAATTCAAAGATATCTCTCTCTATCTGCTGTAATTCTCCGATTAGGATGATGATTTCGTCAATGGTTCTTAGTCTCTCTCTCTTTGCTGTATCCACCGCAGTATCGACTATCGATTCAGCAAGTGCCCACTCATGCATAAATGTGAATCATGTACCTAAGAAGATGGTTTAAATTTTACTATATCTAGAAAAAAATATTGTTACATCCCAAAAAAATCCTATAACCCAGCATAAGATTTGCCATTATCTAAAGCAGATCATTATATGAATATAACCAGGAGAGACAAAAGAAAGTACCCAAGTGATATCATAAAATCTACCTGATATCACCTTATTTTATTAGCTTTTCTATCACTTTTTTCTAAAAAAACATCTTTCTCAGAAAAAAGATCAGCAGGAAGGTTTTTTTAATAAAACTTTAATTTAAGATAAAAAACCATTTTTTGATAGCAGACCTTAGGATCAAATTACGAGGACGAGGAGAGAAACAAACGTGCATAATAGACCCAGATGTATGACTGGTATAAAGGATTTAGATCTGCAGATGAATGGTGGAATACCTGTGGGCAGCACTGTTCTCCTAGTTGGACCCAGTGGCGCGGGTAAAACCACATTGTGTATGCAGTTTTTAACTAATGGGGCTAAGATGGGGGAAAAAGGAATTTTTTTCACAACTATAGAGCCACTTTTTAAGATAAGAAAACATTTTAGAGGCTATGAATTTTTTGATGAAACATTAATCAAAACAGGAAGACTCAGCGTAATTGATTTATGGACCATAAGCGATCGTCTAGGATTAGACTCCGAGGAATACACTGCAGACGATGCATATCTTCTGTTTGATGTATTAACAGAAATAGCAGAGGAATTGGATGCAAAACGTTTAGTAGTGGATTCTATAACAGCTCTGTGCCACAGACTGCAGACAAAGGAAATGATTAGAGATTTTATATTTAGACTAGGAGCGACTCTTGCAGCATTAAAATGTACGACTATACTAACATCTGATGTGCCACCTCAAACCTTTAGATATTCGCAGTATGAGATAGAGGAGTTTATCGCAGATGGAATAATATTTCTAGGGGATATCGAGAGAAAAGGCGATCTCATAAGAACACTACAGATAATCAAAATGAGGGGAACAGAACACAGTAGAACAAAGTTTGCTATGAACCTCTCCCCTAAAAAGGGAGTGGAACTTTCACCATTGCTAAAAAGTTGAACTATAAAAAGAAATGCTTTTATATCTATAAAATAGGCTGTTGAAAAATTAATTACACCCTCCCAGCTTTTCATTTTGCTGGGATGCACAAATGAAAAAAACTAGGAGGGTTAGCTTAAGAAAGATTATCAAGAATTTAAATCTTTCAGAAG
>QMSS01000006.1 GCA_003649715.1 Thermoplasmata archaeon | reverse complement strand
ACTGAAAGGTTCCCCCAACTTTCTAGCCTTTGATCTGATGAAAGAGCAAAGGTTTAAAACATTGTTGAGTTTACATCTTCTGTCATATCTCTTGTAGTATCTCATCTTCCCATCCCCTCTTTTCTAATATGAAAGAGGATGGGGAAACATTAAATTTTATGTCGAATTTTTCGACAAACCCCTTCTCAGCAAAAAAACGTTATCTTGCTGAATCATTTTTTTTAAAAAATGAAGAAAAAATGAATTACAAACAACATCTTCTCTCATTCTGCTCAAAAAAAGTAATAAAAAGGTATCATCATATTTTATGTCTAAGTAATGGGGGATTATTTGAATATGAATGTTAGACTCATAGGTTTTACCCCAAATCCAGAGAAAATACCTGCTATGGCTGCAAAGCTCACGCATAGTATAACAAAACCCATAGATTTAGATAAAACATCTGATAAGGAGTTAAAAGCTATACTCGAACATGTTATGAAGATGGGACATACGAGTGTGGTTGAACATACTTGTTTCACTTTTGCAATAAGTGATGTTAGTAGATCTTTAACACATCAGTTAGTAAGGCATCGTATAGCAAGTTATTCGCAGCAGAGTCAGCGATATGTCAATCTGAAGGAGCCAAACTATGTTACTCCTCCGAAGATAGCTCAAAACCCAGAGATGAAAGAGGCCTATGATAAGACCATGAAAATTATCTGGGAAGAGTATAATAAATTGTTGAACATGGGTATCCCTGCGGAAGATGCACGTTATGTTCTTCCTAATGCAGCCTGTACAAACATTATTGTCACCATGAATGCACGTTCTTTACTGAATTTCTTTGAACTCAGATGCTGTCTCCATGCCCAATGGGAGATCAGAAAACTTGCCAATCTAATGCTAAAAGAGGTTAAAAAAATTGCTCCAACTATTTTCAAAAACGCAGGACCGCCATGCAAAACAAAACATATATGCCCAGAAAACAAAAGAGACTGCCCTCTATATCCTAAATCCCAAAAAGGATAAGGGATTAAATATCCTAAAAAAAATAGCAACCTGGAATTGTGTTAACTAAAGAAGAAAAGATATGAAATAAAGAAGGGATGTGAATATAAGTTGTTGAAAAAACCATATGTGATCATAAACTGCGCGATGACTGCCGATGGTAAAATCGCTTTTCCAGATGGAAAACAACTTAGGATATCATGTGAAGAGGATATAAAAAGGATGTATGAGCTCCGAAATAGATGTGATGCAGTACTCGTTGGAGTCAACACAGTTTTATATGATGATCCAAAGCTTACTATTAAAAAAAAATATGTTAGAAATCCAAAACAACCTCTTAGAATAGTGCTTGACAGCAAATGCAGAACACCAAAAAACGCACAGGTGCTCAGCAAAGCGGCAAAGACATTGATCGTTACACAGAAGGGAAATGAAAAAACATTTGCAAAAAAACATGTTGAGGTCATCGGATGCAAAACAGATGAAGACGGTCTGATAAATCTTGAAGCCATACTAGATATACTCTACAGAAAAAAAGGTATCAGGAAGCTACTAGTTGAGGGCGGAGGAACAGTGATATGGAACTTTTTGAAAAAAAGGATGGTTGATGAGGTTTATACCTACATAGGACCCTTCATAGTAGGAGGAAAAAATACACCAACCATGGCAGAAGGCTCTGGGATAAATAGTGTAGATGAGTTGATACATCTCAGGATTGTTGATGTAAAACCACTTGGTCCAGGTGTTTTAATCCATTACAAACCCATTGTAGACTGATACAGATGAAGTTTTTATGCGATCAAATGTTAGGAACACTTGCAAAATGGCTTCGTTTCACTGGATATGATACATTTTATGCAAATGCAACAATGGATGACAGAGAACTAATGAATATAGCGAAAAAAGAAAAACGCATTATAATAACTCGAGACAAACAGTTGATCCAAAAAAGCAAAAAAGAAAACCTTCAGGTCATTGAGATCAAAACAACAGATCTTGATAAACAACTAAAACATGTTTTAAACAATGTTGATACTAAAAGAGCAGGCATCCTTTCAAGATGCTCTCTATGTAACACCATTTTACAAAGGATAGATAAATGCGATGTAAAAAACAGAGTTCCAAAAAAAGTTTTTGAAAACAACAAGGAATTTTGGTTCTGCAAAAAATGCAACAAAATCTACTGGAAGGGAACTCATTACACCAAGATAGTAAGAAGAATAGATGCTGTTAAGAAAGCAACTGCGACAAAAAAACAATGAACAAAAAGTATAACCAACTATTCGAAATAAAAGTTTTGATGGCATTTCAGATGTTATATCATTTTTATCATCTGAGCATGGGGCACACCCTTTACCTTCAGAATACAATCTGGATTTATTAAACCCATCTTTACTGCGCAATCCACAGTCTCTTTGCCGACAAGATTCGCAATAGTTGCATCCTCTAAATATCTTTTAAGTGTCTCCTTATCAACTAATTCTCCACCGTAAAACTTTTCTGACACGTCTATCTGAAATTTTCCCTCTATAAATCTTCTTCCTATTAGTTTTTCATCACATGCACTTATTAGTATCTCGTCTCCCTGCTTATAAATCCTCATACTTATCATTTTTTCTTCCTATTTCCCTCAGTTTTTTTTTACCTACAATTTATTGTTAGTTTTTCCTATCTTATATTGGTTTCGAAAAAATCAGAGAAAACCATGTGGGAGGAAGTAGAGACACCCACCACTTTTTAAGTTTACATATTACAATTCCTCTCAATCAATTCTTTTTGCGTTTTGTTGTTAATTTTATTTTCATAATCAGATCTACACTAAACACCTCATGATATTTTTTCTTCTCTTCTAATATCCTACACAACAACAAGATAATAAATAGAAACATAGAAACCCATAACTCTAAAAACATGATATTGCATTATGACAAATGTTGTTTTGATTCTTAAAAAATGGATTTAAGGATTTTAGAGGTGAGTAAGAGGAAAAATGAGGGCTATTCTGAAGATATTCTCGGAACACGGAACATTCATTCAGCCAGATGCTATGGAATATATTTTGTCTAAAGATAAGCCAGAAGAATTTGCATGTCTTCTGGTCAAAAACCTCAAGGAATACCCTCTTGTTTTGACAATTGACAGGATAAAAGACATAGAATCATCCACAATGATCAAAGGGCTGTCTCCAAAGCTAGATAATTCTACGTTGGATAAAAAAGAAGCGCAGAATAAACTATTATCGAGGCTCTATGCTCCAGATAACATTTTATCTCCAAAGAGGGAGATCGATGAGGACAGTGTAGAGGAATATGATGGCCCTGATAAGGACGATCAACTTCGGTTACACAGTAACTATGATTTAGAAGATGAACATGATGATCAGATTCCTCAGCCTATAGAGATCAAAAAGGTTAAGAGCTGGAATCCGCCATCCAAAGAATATGGTCCAGAAATCAATGTAATAAAGGATGTAACTGGAAAAAGCACCTGTGAGGGCACTACACAGGATTTTGCTAAACTCTTCAGAAATAGATATAGAGTTTTACGTAAAATACTTCAAAATCATAGAAGAGAGATGATCAATGTTGTTCCAATCGACAGGATCAAGAGGAGTAATGTTAAAGAGATACAGTTGATCGGGATTGTAAAAAATGTGAGAACCACCGCCAATGGCCATAGGCTGATAGAGATTGAGGATGAGACAGGAACTGCCACGTTGATGGCTTTAAAAAACAATGGTGTTGCCATTCAGCTTGCAAACGAGGTTGTGTTGGATGAGGTTATAGGTGTAAATGGGAGAGTTAGTAAAAATGGTGATCTGGTAATTGTTCAGAACATAGTCTTTCCCGATATAAAGATACGTCACGATAAAAAAAGAGCGGATATACCACTGTATGCTGCGTTTCTCTCAGACATACATATTGGAAGTAAAATGTTTTTGGAAGATGAATGGCATGCCTTTCTTAAGTGGATCAATGGGGATCTAGGTAATCATAGACAGAGAGCTGTTGCTGGTAGAATAAAATATCTGGTTGTCTCTGGAGATGTTGTCGATGGGATAGGGATATATCCTAATCAAGAAAAGGAGCTTTCGATAAAAAACATCTACAGACAGTACGAAGCATTAGCTGAGCAATTCAGATTGATACCAGACCATATATCTATAATTATCCAGCCGGGTAACCATGATGCAGTCAGACCCGCTGAGCCGCAGCCTGCATTTGAAAAAGAAATACAAGACCTGTTTTCAGGTAAGGATGTGATCTTTGTTGGCAATCCCTGCTATTTCTCTCTACATGGAGTAGAGGTATTATCCTATCATGGACAGAGTCTACTCGATTACGCAACAAATGTCAGTTATCTCAAATATAATGAACCAACAGAGATAATGAAGATTATGTTGAGAAAACGGCATCTAGCTCCGACATATGGTGGTTACACACCACTTGCACCTGAACATTCTGACTATATGATAATAGAAAGGGTTCCAGACATATTTGTCACAGGGCATGTCCACATAGCACACATCGATGAATACAGGGGAGTCACATTGATAAATGCATCAAGCTGGCAGGCACAGACATCATACCAAAAAACACTTAACTTTGTACCCGACTCAGCAAAACTACCCATCGTAAATCTTGAAACAGGAAATGCAACCACCATGGACTTCAGCAGAAAAACACCCTGAAAAAACGAAACATCATCCTTTTCTACACATTTTTTTACAAAAAAGAGTGGTTACAAGTATTATAAAATTACCGTAATGTTTTTTTGTTCGTAAAAAAACACAAAGCTTTAAACCTCATCTACTGATTATAAAAAAAAAGAATTTACATTCCCTTAATAATTAGATTTTTAGAGATCTGAAAAAAATGGATGGGGAGTTATCTAAAAACATCAATATAAGCTCAGACATGCATGAATACTTTGATCAGCTTCAGAGCCAACTACAAAAATGCTATGATATAGCAGATAAGGCAAGAAGCAGAGGATTTGACCCTGGACTCACAGTTGAAATACCTCAGGCATTGGACCTAGCAGCACGTGTAGAACAGCTGGTAGGACCAAAGGATATCGCTCCAAAAATCCGTTCCGCTCTTAAAAAAATAGGGGATAGAGAGCTTGTATCCATAGAAATCGCGAGACAAATTGTTGATGGAAAAACATATAGGTTTGATAGAATCGAAGATGCACTTGACCAAGCTATCCGAACAGGTCTTGCGATACTAACAGAGGGGGTTCTAGTAGCTCCCCTTGAGGGAATAGCAGATGTTAGACTTGGAAGAAACAAAGATGGTTCAAACTATGTTGATCTATATTTTTCAGGTCCTATACGAAGTGCTGGTGGAACTGGACAGGCAATGAGTGTCCTCATCGCAGATGTGGTTAGAAGAGACCTGGGCATAGGAAGATATATACCAACACATGGAGAAATAGAACGTTATAAGGAAGAGATTCCATTATACAAGAGAGTACAGCATCTACAATATCTTCCATCAGCTGAGGAAATAGAAAGGGTCACAAGTAGCTGTCCCATATGTATAAACGGAGAGGGAACCGAGGAGGAAGAAGTAACGGGATACAGGGATCTACCCAGAGTGGAAACCAACCGTCTACGAGGTGGAGCCTGTCTTGTCATAGCAGAAGGACTCTGTCTCAAGGCACCAAAAATCTATAAGCATGTAAAAAAACTCAGGCTAAAAGGATGGGAGTTTCTCGAATCCTTTATTAGCAAAGGCACTGACACGAGCAAAAAAGGCAATGGTATACCCCCAATACTTCCATCTTCAAAATATATTGGTGAGGTCATAGCAGGTCGACCAGTTTTTTCTCATCCCTCAAGAAAAGGTGGTTTCCGTCTACGCTATGGTAGAGCGCGCACTGGAGGATTAGCAGCCACCGCAATAAACCCAGCGACCATGTATATTCTCAATAGTTTTATCACAGTTGGAACACAGATAAAAACTGAAAGGCCGGGTAAGGGAACCATCGCTACACCATGCGACCAGATAGAGGGACCTATTGTGCTGTTACAAAACGGTGATCTAGTTCAGATAGATGATACAGAAGATGCTGAACAAATAATCCATGATATTAAGAAGATAATAGATCTCGGAGAAATACTGATCCCATTTGGGGAATTCACTGAAAACAATGCCTTGTTACCTGATTCCAGCTACGTATATGAATGGTGGATACAGGAGCTACAAAAATCATTCTCTATACTGCCAAAGAAATACACATTTGATACCGTCAGAGAAGCTGATGAAAGGATTCAGAAAAAAATCAATGCAGAGCTAAGAAGAGAAATCAATCTACAACATCCATCACCCAAAGATGCATTTGAGATGTCAGAAAAATACAACATCCCACTGCACCCACGTTACAATCTTTTCTGGCATGATATAACCCATGATAACCTGATCACACTATCCAGGTACATTAGAGAACATGGAAGGATTGTTTTAGATGAAAAAGAAAACATTAAACTTATTCTTCCAAACAATAGTGATATAAAAAAGATCTTAATAGAATTAGGTGCTCTACATAGACAGAGAAAGGGAAACCTCATACTAGATCAATACTCCTATCCATTGATCAGATGCTGTGGTCTAGACGTCAAAGACAATGAGATCATCGAAACAGATAGATACAAACTACTTGAACATCTAGATACAGAGGACATAGATAATGTAGTCCACATTGTATCACAACTATCAGGCATACTCATCAGACCACGCGCTCCTTTTCGTATCGGCGCACGTATGGGAAGACCAGAAAAAGCCTCACCCAGGAAAATGAGACCACCACCACATGTTCTATTCCCCCTTGGAAACTATGGTGGAAGCCAAAGGCTGCTTAACACAGCTGCTGAAAAAGGCGAGATAGAAGTCGAAGCAGGATGCAGGAAATGCCCAAAATGTAAAAAAATCACACACAAAATATTCTGCAGCCACTGCAATATACATACAGAACCGCTTAACGGTAGGATAAAACCCTTTAAAATAAACCTAGCAGAAGAGTTACGCATTGCAAAAAACAACATAAAAGAACGTAAACTCCCAGATACAATCAAAGGCGTCATAGGCACCATCTCAAAAAACAAAACACCTGAGCCCCTAGAAAAGGGAATACTACGAGCAAAACACAATGTATCTGTTTTCAAGGATGGAACCATACGTTTCGACATGACAGATGCTCCACTAACGCATTTCAAACCAAAAGAAATCAATGTTTCAGTAAAAAGACTAAGAGAGATGGGCTACACGAAGGATTATCTAGGAAACAATCTGACAAGTGATGATCAAATATGCGAGCTACGGGTACAGGATGTCATCATCTCAAAGGCATGTGGAGAATATTTTGTACAGGTCTCCAAGTTCATAGATGATCTCCTATCAAAATTCTATAAACTAGACCGTTTTTACAACATAAAAAAAATAGATGATCTAACTGGTCATCTGGTAATAGGGCTCTCACCGCACACCTCCGCGGGAGCACTAGCAAGAATAATCGGATTCACCAATGCACAGGTATGTTTTGCTCATCCATTCTATCATGCTGCAAAACGTAGAAACGCCGATGGTGACGAAGATGGACTAATGCTACTACTAGATGCATTACTAAACTTCTCACATGCATACATACCTGATAAAAGAGGGGGACGGATGGATCTACCACTTATACTAACAACACGAATAGACCCAGCAGAGGTAGACAAAGAAGCTCATAATATTGACACGCTAGCCCGATATCCTATTGAATTTTATGAGGCCACATTACGTCATGAAAACCCTAAAAATGTTGAGTCAATAATGGGACTGGTCTCATCCAGACTCGGCAGTAAACTACAATATGAACAATTTGGATTTACACATGACACAGACGACATTTCTAAAGGGCCTAAGGAATCCCTATATAAAACCCTAAAGACCATGATGGACAAAATGAATGTACAGCTCAACCTAGCAGCTAAAATAAGAGCAGTAGATGAAGCAGATGTAGCCTACAAAGTCATAGAGAGACATTTCCTACCAGACATACTAGGCAACCTAAGAGCCTTTAGCAAACAATCAGTACGCTGCCCACTATGCAACACCACATACCGTAGAATACCACTTCAGGGTACCTGCATAAAATGTGGAGGAAAACTAACGCTCACAGTTCATGAAATGTCAGTCAAAAAATATCTAGACATCTCAAAAGAAATAGCAGAAAAATACAATCTACCTCAATATGAGTACCAACGGATAAGACTCGTAGAAAAATCCATTAACTCCTTGTTTACAAGTGATAAAGTAAAAATGACAAAACTAAGCGACTTTTTATAAGAAATAATCTCTAAAACCTCTGTTTTTCTCGCTATATTCAACATATTTTTTCGAAGCATAACCTTCATATAGCCATTCTACAATGCTATAATTAAAACAATTAAAAACCCATAAAATGAGAAAAATGGTGGTAAGAATGGTAGATACTTGGTTTCCTCAGATAGACAAAAAAACCTGGAATAAACTGTCCTTTTACATAAACATAATCATGTTCCTTGTAGTAGCTTTATTCATATACCTACTTGTCATGGATGTATATTATGCTGGTAAACTTGCCACTCAGATCTATGGCCCATCAGATGAACTGTCACAGGCATGGGTATACATTGTCCGTGACATAGCCTTCCTAGCAGTGGCTCAAACCTGGATATTTGTCCAGCTATTCAAAAACCAGTTGCTGATCATACGTAGATCCTGGTAAAAAAACAACAGAGACAGACCTATCCAGACCTATCTATTAATAATAATTATAATGGAAAAATCTGGCGATAGATGTAGAATAGACCGGGGAGCTAGGCGTTCCCTGTAACCAGAAATCGCCGATATGCTGGGGTCGAAGCCAAGAGGCGATGTAACGGTCATCTATTGATCCATCTGCTGACGATGAGACCCTGTCCTTTGGGATTAGAGGTGATGGTCACATATGATCGGAGGATCATATGTGCATCTTTGCTGTGGGAACCGGGTTAGGCACGGAAGTGAGCAGCCTTACCACAGACTACTAATGCTCAAAGGGTAAACGGGGTTGAGGATACAGATGGGTAGTCAATAGTATGATACGTGCATCCACTCAAGGCGTTTCTGCATCCGCTAAAAAAATTTTTAATAGAGCAGATGTATTGGTGGTAGAACCTACCATCTGTCATCATAGTATTAAATATACGAAGTGGTATAGTATTTGTGGGGGAATACACGTTGGGTTTGTTGAGGGACGAAAGCCTAGTTGCCTCATGGGAAAACTTCTTCGAGGATAGATATAGATCAGAGATTGAAACCATCGCATTGTCGTACCCCGAAAAACGAAGTCTTCTCATAAATTATTGGGATATAGATAAAACAGATTCTAAGCTGACAGATGTTCTCATTAATCAGCCATACAAGGCTATTTTTAATGCCGAAGAAGCGCTTAGAAACATTGATGTCGCTGCTGAAAATGAGCTGAGACTTCATTTCAGAGTATATGATCTTCCTGAGACTCAGAGGATACTGATTAGAAAGATACGTGCGAATCATCTTGGGAAATATACAGCAGTTGAGGGTTTGGTTAAAAAGGTAACTGAGGTTAGACCTAAACTTCAGATTGCTGCATTTCAATGTCAAAAATGTTTTGCAATCATAAGAGTTGAGCAAGAAGAAGACATCCTTAAAGAGCCTACTCATTGTTATGAGGATCAGGGTGGATGCGGTAGAGTTTCCTCATTTAAACTCCTACCCAGTTTATCTACATTTGTGGATTCTCAAAAGATAGAGATCCAGGAAAATCCAGAGGGACTCCGTGGTGGGGCTCAACCTGAGAGAATCACCGTGTACCTGGAAGATGATCTAGTAGGAGAGATAGCACCTGGTGACCGAGTGGTTGTAAATGGCATACTTCATTCCATGCAGAGACGACGTGGCAGTTACCGTCTCACCTCTTTTGATAAGGTCATGGATGCAAGAAGTATAGAACGACAGGAGCTAGCTTTTGAAGAGGTAGAGGTTACGGAGGAGGATGAAAGGGAGATTCTGAATGTAAGCAAGGATCCAAAGATTTATGAAAAAATGAAGCAGAGTATCGCTCCCACTATTTATGGGATGGATGTGGAAAAGGAAGCATTAGTTTTACAGCTGTTTGGCGGTCTGTCAAAAAAAATGCCGGATGGGACATACATAAGAGGGGATATACATGTTTTGCTAGTGGGTGATCCAGGTACTGCAAAGTCACAGATTCTGAGCTATATGTCTAAGCTTGCTCCTCGCAGCATTTATGCATCGGGTAAGGCATCCTCTGCTGCTGGTCTGACTGCTGCTGCGGTTAGAGATGAGTTTGCTGAGGGACAATGGACCTTAGAGGCTGGTGCGTTGGTACTTGCAGACATGGGTATTGCATGTATAGATGAGATAGATAAGATGGATGAGGCTGATAAAAGTGCTTTACATCAGGCTATGGAGCAGCAGGAGATATCTGTTGCAAAGGCAGGTATTAATGCTACATTGAAATCACGATGTGCTCTTCTTGCTGCTGCAAATCCTAAGCTTGGAAGGTTTGATGAGTTTATCCCAATACATGAGCAGATCAACATGCCTCCTGCTTTGCTTTCACGTTTTGACCTTATTTTCTCTATTTTAGACAAGCCGAATAGAAAGATTGACACAGAGTTAGCGACACATATTCTGCGGACACATAAAGCTGGAGAGGTTTATGAGAATATAACGAAATCTAGAAAGTCTAAACATACCAAGGAGGAAGAAGAGGCGTTGATGGCAAATATTATGCCAACATTTACACCAGAGTTTCTACGTAAATATGTGGCGTATGCTAAGAGGAATGTGTTCCCTGTAATGACTGATGATGCCATGGAGCTTCTGAAAAACTATTATGTTGATTTTAGAGGCTCCTCTGAAGACTCCGTACCTTTTACACCAAGGCAACTGGAGGCTTTTGTAAGACTAGCGGAGGCAAGTGCCCGTGTTAGACTTAGTGATGAAGTCACTGTTGATGATGCAAAGAGAGCGATTTCTATTATAGATCAGTATCTTAGGAGAGTTGGTATGGATCGTGAAACGGGGAGATTTGACATTGACATAATTGCAACTGGTATAAGTCATAGTCAACATGAACGAATGCGTTTAATAATGGATGTTATACGGAGACTTAGTAGTCAGTCGAAGGATGGTAATGCAGATGTAGGTGATATTATTAGAGAGGCGGAGATGCAGGGTGTTGAGTCTAGTAAGGCTGAGGAGGCGTTAGATCGGTTAAAACGTAATGGGCAGATCTATGAGCCAATGCATGGTAAGTACCGTGTTACGGAGTACTAGCTGGCATCAAATAAAACATTCAAATGTTTTTTTGAGTCAAAAAATTGTATGTGATGGATGGCAGTATGTTTTCCAGTAGGCTTTTTGTTAGTGATTAGGGAAATTATGCTTTTTATATCTTTGGTGACATAAGTTTTCCAATAGCCTTTTTGACATCTTCTCTGTGTTCTTCTCCTATCTCTCCTACTATGCAGTCCAGGAAATTGTTTTTTATGTCATTCCAGTTGAGTGTTGATACGCCGAAGTAAAGTCTTTTGTTTATATTGGGTGGTTTATGAATATGTGGTGTCCATTTTCCTGGTGTCGTTTCGCAGTTGTCCATGTGTAAAATATAGTTTTTTCCAAAGTTTTTCTTTTCTACTAGATAGATCTCAAATTTTCTGTTGTAGTATTTGTATTTTGTGTCTCTGTCGAAATAGTGGTATTGTAGCTCATATTTTTTGTTTATTGGTATTGTTCCTTTTTCCATGTTTTTTTCTCTCAAACCCCTTTTTTCTTGATAAAGAAATTTTTGAGGTTTGGTAACTCTTTTTTTTGTATAAAATGGTTACTAATTTTTTTTAGTCCATGTAGTATTCAGGTGGGTATGGTTCTGGTTTGAGTCCCTTTCTTTCTCTTATTTGTCTTATAACCTGGTTTTGTAGAGTCTTTGGTACTGGTTCGAATCCCATGTTTTCTGTGTTCCATAGTACTCTTCCTCCTGTGGCTGATCGTATTGCAGATGCGAATCCGAACATGTCTGCTACTGGTGCCTTTGCTTCTATGTTTACCATGTCTCCTTCTGTTTTCATGTCTTTTACAACTGCTCTTCTCTGGTTTAGTTCTCGTGAGGCATCTCCCATTAGTTCTTGTGGTGTGCTTATGAATACTTTTTGTATGGGTTCTAGTAGTATGGGGTCTGATATTGTTATTGCGCCGTATATGGCGTTTCTTACTGCTGGTATTACCTGTGCTGGTCCTCGATGTATTGCGTCTTCGTGTAGTTTTGCGTCCACGAGTTTGACAAGTATTCCTTGGCAGGGTTCGTTTGCAATTGGTCCGCTTTTCATTACTTCTTCAAATGCTTCTTTTATGAGTTCTCTTGTTTCGAAGAGGTGTTGTATTCCTTTGGTTACATCTGTGAGTATGTTTAGTCCTTGTATGCCAAATATTCCTTTTGCTAATTCTTTGTCCATTCCAAGGTCTTGCAGTATTTTGGTTGCTTCTTTTTTGTATTTTTTTACGTTTTGTGGTATTTCGTTGTTGTAGATGGCTTTTACAATGTTTTCAGGTAGTGGCTCTACTTCTATGTAGAAGCGGTTATGTTTGTTGGGTGATTTTCCTTCAAATGGATGTGGGCTTTTTTTTGCCACTGATTCCCGGTATACGACTATGGGTTCTGAGCATACAATATCTATTCCATAGTCGTTTTTTATCCGGTATTCGGTGATTTCTAGATGTAGTTCTCCCATTCCAGACATCAGGTTTTCACCGGTTTCTTGGTTTATTTCGACATGTATGCTTGGATCTGCTTTTGATATTGTGCGTAGTACTTCTATTAGTTTTGGTAGATCTTTGGTGTTTTTTGCTTCGACAGCGACTGTTACAACTGGTTCAGAGATGTGGACGATTCTTTCGAAGGGTTCTATGTCTGGTTTGTCTGCAATGGTACTTCCAGCAATTGCATCTCTTATGCCTGTGGCGGCTACTATGTTTCCTGCTGTTACATAATCGACTGGTATTCTGTCTGCTCCAACCATCAGGTTTACTTGCTGTACACGATTTACGTTAGGCATTCCTACTACATAGACTTCTTGGCCTCGTTCGATTTTTCCGCTGTAGACTCGTCCAACGGCTACTTCCCCTGCATGTGGGTCCATTATTATCTTTGTGATCATGAGTGCTAATGGTCCGTCTTCTCTGCATTCAATCATGCTTTTTCCTAGCTCACTTTCTTTGTCTCCTCTCCATATGTGTCGGATTCTGTATTTTTGTGCTTCTTTAGGTGATGGGAGATGGTCTACTACCATGTCTAGAATAACTTCATGTATAGGTGTTTTTTTTGCAAGTGTTTTTTGATCATTTTTGTTGCAGTACTCGTATATCTCTTTGAATCCCAGTCCTGTTTTTTTCATGTATGGTACAGATACTGCCCAGTTGTAGTAGGCGGATCCGAAGGCTACACTGCCATCTTCGACTTTTACATTCCATTTGTTTTTGAATTCTTCTGGAGCGAGTTTGTTTAGCAGCTCGTTGAATTTGCTTATGATTTTGATGAAGCGTTGCTGCATTTCTTCAGGTGTGACTCTAAGCTCATTTATCAGACGGTCTACCTTGTTGATGAATAAAACTGGTTTGACTTTTTCACGTAATGCCTGTCTTACTACTGTTTCTGTCTGAGGCATTGTTCCCTCTACAGCGCAGACTACTACTATGCATCCATCTACTGCCCGCATAGCTCTTGTTACGTCTCCACCAAAATCGACATGTCCTGGTGTGTCTAGAAGGTTTATCAGATATTCCTCTCCCTCAAAAGTGTGTACCATGGATGCAGATGCAGTGTTTATTGTGATTCCACGTGCCTGTTCTTGTTCATCGTAGTCTAGCACAAGCTGTTTACCTGCGAGTTCTTCGCTCATCATTCCGCATCCTGCCAGTAGGTTGTCGGAGAGAGTGGTTTTTCCATGATCGATATGCGCAGCTATGCCAATGTTTCTAATATTGTTTAGTTTGTTCATCAGATTCTTTGCCTTTTTGATGTTGTCTTCTTTCCGTCCCATACTAATTCCATTCCCTCAGCTTTTTTTTTGGTTGAAAATAAATATTTTTTCTAGTTAAACCCTACTTCTTTCTATCTACTTTTTTTATCTGGCGGATCTGGCAACACGTTCTATCTCATTTTTTTGCGCTATGGCAAATGAATTCGGATCGTTTTTGGATGCTTTGATTATCTCATCTGCTAGGCATGCTTCAATGCTTTTCTTGTTTTTATGGCTAGCATTTATTGAGCCTTTGCAGAGGTTTCTGAGTGCGATATCCAAACGTCTTTGTGGAGCCACATCAACTGCCTTCGGAACAAGTATTCCTCCGAAACGCAATCGTGTGGTTTCCTCCTTGGGGGCAGCATTTTGTATGGCATCTACAATAACCTGAACTGGGTTAGACTTGGTTTTCTTCTCAATGATTTCAATAGCAGATCTAACAACTTTGTATGCTTTTGTTTTTTTACCTGTAAAATGCTCTGTTCTCATCATATTGTTTATCAGGCGTTCAAGTATAGAACTCTTAGACTTGCCAAATAGTTTGTTTGCATGTGGTGCTCCAAGAAAGAAGTCTTTTATATCTAGAGATATATATCTCTCTAGTCCTTTGTCCTCTATTTTTACTGTGCTCATATCATATTTTTCTAATGTTGGAAAAAAGTAGTTCCCATATCTCATATCATCATTTTTTTCTCCTGTCATGTTTATCGTCTCATTGGTTTCTCAATTTTTCCTCTTACTAGTTCTTGTAATGATACACCATTTACTTTAATCACTTTGTACCTGACACCGGGTATGTCACCATAGCTTCGGCCCATTCTCCCTCCGATTCCCTCCACTATCACCTCGTCATGTTCGTCTATGAATCCTATTGCATTGTTGCCTGGTGCAAACGCGGTTATTTGCCGTCCATTTTTTATTAGCTGTACTTTTACACATTTCCGTATCGCAGAGTTAGGCTGTTTTGCCTCTACACCTACTTTTTCTATTACGATTCCTCTTGCCTGAGCGCTTCCTCCGAGCGGGTCTGATTTTTCTTTTAAACGTAACACTCTTTTTTTGAAGTATCTATCGCTCCATAGCTGTTTTTTTCTGCTTTTCTTTAGTTTTCTAGCTGCGTTTAATCCTTTGCCCATATCTCACCTTGACATTATCTCTCTTTTTTAGAAGCGTGCCAGGTAATACAGCTTTTAATATTTAAATCCTTACTCCTCTTTTTTTGATGTCAAGGACCTACAGGTTCAAATCTAAACTAAAATCCAAATTTCTACTATCTCATTTTTGTTTGAAAATTGTTTGAAAAAACTTGGAAGTTAGAATTTTATGTATTTCTGATTGTAGTTTAGTGCTAGACAGTAGGATTATGAGTATGGGAATTAAAGATGACAGGTTTGATGGTTTAATGTTTTAGTATATAGACAGGAAATAGTTGAATTTTTGTTCAAATATTTCTGCTTGTCTCTGAATAACTTTTTCTGCTTCATTTATGTCCATATCCTTTGTTTCGATAGCATAGCTTACAAAACGTCCGATCCACAAGGTTTTTAGTGAGTCTAGTAGAATGTATTTTTCGTTCTCATTTGTAATGTTTTTGTATGCAGCTGCATAGCTGTATACTATCTCAGCCCAGGTCTCAGGATCAAAGTTTTCATCCTTCTCAACAATGTTTTCTAAATCTCTCATCAGATCTTCTGTGATGAATCGTCTGATATTGTCTTTTGAGTTTTCAAATTCTTTTTTGAAAGAGCTCCTCAGCTTGTCGATGTCTATCTTGACTGGTATAGGTTTTTGACTGAAACATTCTCTATAAAATGCGCTGTGTTTTTCATGCTTTTTGTTCCTCCAATAGTCTTCGTAATATTTTGCCAGCTCAAACATGCATCCAGTTACTTTTCTAAACATGGGTACTAAGAATTTTTCTGGTTCTAGATACCGAGTTGTTGACTCATGTATTTTTAAAGAAAACAGCCCTTCTTTAACCACCATTCCCTCTGCTGCTGCTACTGTAACAATAAATATGTCAACACCGAAATCTGGTGGAAACAGCGGATGTTCACGTAGCGTCTCGTATAGGTTTTTGGATATACCAAATTCACCAGCAATGGGTTGTCTAATATCTATTCCATAAACTGCTCGTGTGAATGGATAGACAAGATTGTTTGTTATAACACCATCATATTTGTCTCTAATGTAATATGGAACAGTTAGATCTGCTCTTCCATATATTATTGGGTTAGAAATTGTCTGTACCCATCCAGGTTTTATGCTAAGTAGATCACCATCTAGTAGAACCACGCATTTTGCTTCTGCTTCATGAGCTATCTCGATAATTGTTCTCACGCCAGCGCCTTTTCCACCTGCTGTGATGTCATCGGTTACGATCTCTGCTATGCTATTGTATGGCTGGAAAAGATCTATTGTCTCAGCTGTTTTATCTGATGATCTTCCTCTAGATACCACTATGGCTTTTTTGTAATCTGGAAAATATCTATAGAGTCCTTCGTTTACTACATTCAATACATTGAGAATTGTGGTTTCGACGTCCTTACACAAAACACCTACTAGTATATCTACAGGTTTTATATTCTTGCATTTCTCCATTATCTCTTGGCTTAAACCCAGGTGTTTATTCCATTCTTGATTCATTTTTTATCAAACCCCATCTCCTTTATATCCATATTTTTTTCTATCTTCCTTGGTCCAATCTAATTTTTTGTTCTGCCCTTCTAGGCTTTTCCTCTAGAGGTATTGTTTTTCAGTATGTATGTCCCCTGTTTTTTGATATTGATTTTTTATTATAGTAGACCTGGCGTTGATATAGTTTGTTTTGCATGTTTAGAAAGAGAGACAATATTTCAATTCCTATTCCGTATAGACTATATCTCTTTGTGCTATGTGCATTCCCATCCCAGAGTTTGATTGATTCGCTTTGATTTTTGTGATATACAATATACAAAATTGAATATTTTAAATCTTTGCTCTACCTTCTTTTTTTCTCATATTTAATGCAACACTTAATTGTTGTAGGGTATGAAATAAGGGGGGACAAGAAAGGAACGTAACAATCATTCATATCATTAATAAAAATTACAGTTGTTACAATATATTTCAACAAAATATTTCAACATGGAGAATGGAGGAATATTATTTAGTAGAAAACCTTTTGTTGTCCTGTTGATTTAGGGGCTGTGGAAAAGATGAAAATTCTATGTATCACACCATTACGTGGAGGAATTGGTCACTGGAGTAGATGTTTGATAGAGGAACTTGATAGATTAGCTGATGTAGTTATAGTGACTTTTAGGAAGAAACGAAGAGAGGATGATGATAGACCATTTACGAGGATAACTGATGATTTTATTTTAGAGGCAATAGATCCGGATAGACCATATCACATCATAGAATATAATAGCAGAGGATCTTTAAAGGAACTTGTTAGTCTGACAGATAAGATTAGACCAGATTGTGTTTATTTTGTTATGTGGGCTGGGCGGCAGATAGTATGGTTTTTAAAAGAATACTGCCGGATTTTGAAGCAGAAAAAGATACCTGTTGTGTTGACATTACATGATCCATATCCACAGATAATACAGAAGGGTGATATTCAGCTTTTTACTGATGCATATAGATATGCTGATCATCTCGTTGTTATGACGGAAGATGCTCTTAATGATCTTAAAAGGGCTGGTATCAAGCAGCCGGTGAGTGTTATACCACATGGTAACTATCATGCTATGAACAAAAATCTGGTTGATAGGAAAAAAGCACGTATGATAGTTAGTAGACATCTTTCTGTTCAGATAAAGGATTCAGATAATGTAGTTCTTTTTATAGGTTTTATAAGGAACTATAAGGGTCTGATATACCTGATTCAGGCTGCTCCATATGTGCTAGAAAAACTGCCTGGAACAATTTTTATAGCCGCGGGTTCTATGGAGTTGGCAGAAAATCCAGATCAATATAGTAGAGAGTTACATAGACTGGGATTAGAAAACAGTTTCTTTCTGTACACCGGTTTTATAGATGATTATCTCCTATTCGAGTCCTTTTATAAATCTGCCGATGTCGTTGTATACCCCTATATTGGTATAAGTCAAAGCGGAGCATTATTTACTGCGATAGGGATGAAACGACCAGTTATTATTAGTAAACTGGGTTCATTCATAAAGGAGCTTGAGGAACAAGGCGTGATAGTTACTTCAGAACCTGGGAATCCATTGTCTATAGCAGAAAAAATAGTGTATCTGTTGACTCATGAGAAGGAACGACTGGAGTTAGCAGAAAGAGCCTATCGTATATTGAAGGAGAAGTATAGTTGGAGAGTTATTGCAGAGGAGTATATGCGTATATTTGAGGGTCTTACAAAGAGGGAGAATAAACGTTTGAATGCCTGAGGCAGTTCCATTTTTTCCAAACAATTATTTTTTTGGAATGATATAAATCTTTAGTTGTTTTCTTCTAATACGATAGATAGGAGTTCTTCTCTGATTTTTTTTCTAGCAGATATGGTTCTCAGCCAGTCTGGTATACGTGTTCCAACCGGTTTTCTTAGATATCTGTCTCCTGCTTCCATTATCTGCTGACTGAATTTTTCAACGATGGTTTCCTCTAAATGTCTATCATAGTTTAGGTTGTTGAAATGTGCATCCGCATGGTATTTACGTATCACATCCTGAGCATTTCTTTGGTACAGTACTCGTAATGATACTAGAAAGGATCTAGTTATCTGTATGTGATCCTCCTCTATTAGTACTCTCAGCAGTGTTTTGAAGATGTCTCCAGCCATTTTTACAAGCCCTTCTTTTGCTCCCCCTATTTTTTGATGTTTGTGTTCATAGAAACCTAAATCGGTTTGACATATCCTTTTCGGAGCAACATTTCTGTATACCTCTGCCATTATTCCTACTTCAAGACCCCAGTCTCCGGGTATGTCTAAGTCACGTGCGAGATCACTTGTTAATGCGAATTCTCCTGAGATAGGATATCTAAATGATCGTAAAAACCTTACAAAATTTGGTTCAAATCCTATCTCGTCTATCAGTGAGCGTAGAAGTGGATGTAGGAATAGTCTGAATACTCGTCCATACATGATGTTTTTTCTGAGATCTACACGTGCATAGTATCCCTTGTTGAATTTAAAGTCGAGTTCTGGTTCCAGGAGGGGATACAAGAGTTTGGTGGGGATCATCTCGGTGTATCCCTGAATGTCTGCATCATGAAATGCTATACCATAGGATCTTAGACTTGCTATGCCTAGGGCTAGCCATACATCTCTTCCCTTTCCGCGGTATCTCCGTAGGTTGAGTCCCTCTTCTTTTAATTCTGCTAGTAGTCTTTCGATCTTTGGTCCATCGCACCAGATGATAAGTTTTGGTATTTTTAGTGTTGAAAAGAAACGTTTGACCCGTCTGAACTCTCCCTCACTTTTTGCTGACAATGGTATTATAACTTCTTTTACATAATCGCATTTGTTTAGATTTTTGATTATATTGCTGAGGGCAGGGTTTTTTATCTCTGTGAAAAGCATAGGCATTATTATGGAAACAGGTCGTTCGACAGCGACATCTTTAACACTTTTTATCAGCTTGTTTTTGTCTACGCACAGCTCATGTAATGTGGTTATTTCTTCCTGCTTTATATCCATAATATTTTTCCACCTCATCTAGGATTGGATGAGTTTCAGTATTATTTTTAGATCGTTTGTGATAATGTCAGCGTTTTTCTGTACCTTTTCCGGTGCATTGAATGCTATGCCGATTCCTGCTTTTCTTAGCATACAGATATCTATCTCGCCATCTCCAACAGCGATTACCTCCCCCGGTGTTATACCAAGTTTTTTACAAAGCTTGTCCATAACACAGCTTTTACATATGGAATGGATCTTGCATTCATCATTTTTTTCTGTAAGATCTCTGTTGTTTGCTATTAGTTTACCAGTTACAATGTTTTTATCTATTATAAGGTTATTGGCAAAGGCATAATCTATGTTTAATCTTTTTTTTAGATCATCAGCTACAAACTGATAGCTGTTTGTAACAATCGCTGTTTTGATTTTTCTTCTTCTTAGCTCGGATATGATTATTTTAACGTTTTTTTGTAGTGGTATGTCTCGGAAGATTTCTAGTAATTCTCTGCTATCCATACCTCTTAACAGCTTAGCTATTTCTATACTTTTCAGGTATGATATTTTGTTGCTGTTTACTATTCTGAGTAGATCATTGTAGAATCCCTTTTTTTCTGCAAAAACAAATATTGTTCTTTTTTTCAACAATGTTCCGTCCATGTCAAACATTACTAGTTTGAATTTGTTGTGTATGATGTTTATCACAACCCTCTTTTTTTGTTTCAGATCAAGACAATCTAAAATTGTTCTTTTAAAGTAAAAGAAATTTTTTTTGGAAGTTAAAGTAAAGCATTGTTTTTTCCTCTTTCTTTTTGTTTTTTTCTGCTTTTTTTAATTAGATAGCTTTTTAAATATATCTTTTTTTTGAAGATATTTTTTTGGAAAAATGGGTATTATGAGGATGTTTTTTCCCTCATTTGATAAGATGCTTCTTTGCCTTTTAGGAGAGTATGTCTCTGTAGCATTTTTCTGCTAGTTTTTCTTTTTTTTCTGTTGCATCTAGTTTTATGAAGCGTTTTTCGTGCGCGAGTTTTAGATAGTTTTGTTGGACTTTTTCTAGAAAAGATATTTGTTCGAATGGTATCAGGTTTTTTCTGTGTTGTATTCTGGCGAGTGATTCCTCTGGTTTTATGATAAACAGGAATGTTCTATCTGGTGTTAGTATGTTCTTATGGGATAGGTCCTGTAGCCATTTTATTGGATCTTTTATCTTGTTTTGGAGTTGCACTCCCTGGTATGCATATGTAGACTCGGCATATCGATCACATAAAACAATCTTTCCATTGTTTAGCCATTCCTTTATCTGCCTGCAGTGTTGGATGCGGTCTGCTATGAATGTAAATGCTGTTATAAATGGATCAGAGCTGTTTTTTATACATTTTTGTACATATTTTCCGATCCATGTGTCTGTCGGCTCGTATGTTAATACGACATTGTATCCCTCTTTTTTTAGCATGTTGTAGACTAGTTTTGATATAGTGGTTTTTCCTGATCCATCTATTCCCTCAAATGTTATAAAATGTTTCATAAGCCTGTTTCTTCCTTTGTTGATGTCTTTTCCTCTTTTTCTTTTTGTCTCCATTTCCTGTAGTAGTAGTTTAGTGGGTGTCTTATTTTTTTGCATATCTCGTCTATTTGCTCCTCTGGGCATATCCCATATGTACGCATTTTTTCGCATCCAAGTGGTGAGTAGGAGGTTGATGATATGCTGCCAGTTATATGTTCTACTTGATATCTTGTTTTGTCCTCCTCGTAGTCTGGTGCACTGCTGAATATCTTCATTATTTCGTCTACACTGAGTTTTAATGAGTTTAGAAATGCTACAACAGCGAATCTTCCCATGTGTGGAACATTTTCCCCAGCTTGTATTGCTGATAACAGATTTTTTATACACGGCGGTAGTTTTTCAACACTTAGTTTTCCAATAGGTGTTGTCCGCATCTTTTTCCTATGAATCATAACCATGTTCTGAAATCTACTTATTTCTGATGAGAAAACCTTGTATATTGTTTCATCGCATTCTCTTGAGTCTAGATCCTTGTTTATCTTTCTCCTCAATGCTTCCTCTAGTAGTCTAGCTAGTTCTTTGTGAGAGACATAGATGTATCCTTTTTCCATGTCCCGGTTTATCATCTTCCATTCTTTGTATCGGGTTGGTGCGTTTCTAAGATAATCTTTGAAATGTATTTTTATCCTCTTGTTTTCCTCTGCATATTTCACATTAAGGTTAAACTCCTTTGAGACCTTGATTAAGAAAGAAGTTTGTTCATTGATCAGATTTTTGTATGCATGATAAGCCTCGCCTAATGCATATCTTCTCTTGAAAAAATTGTCTCCAACGCAGACTGCTATCATCCTCGCTATGGGATAAGAGAGTAGTTCCATGATGCAGTCTGTTTCTGTTGCGAGACTTCTCTCTCCTACATCTCTGTTTTTAAATGCATTGTCTAATCTTTCTATGCCTATTATCCTTGCTCGTTCATATACCAGGCTCTCAAGTAGATCCTTAACAGAGGGACCATTTTTTTTGATGTATTCCCGTGAATTGTTTAAAAATGGGTATTTTGCTAGTATTGTTAGATCCATCATTTCTAACTCTGCACTCACTAAAACAGGTATTATGTGATATTAAACTTTTTATTCTCCTATTTTTTGTCTGGGTCTGTAATCTCAAAATTTTAGTAGTAGAAATTGTATTAAGGGCTGAGGAACTCTTATAAAAAATCTGATGGAAAGGTATATCTATTGTATGGGGCCCGTAGCTTAGTCTGGTGGAGCGACTGGCTCATAACCAGTTGGTCGCAGGTTCAAATCCTGCCGGGCCCATTCATCGCATAGGGAGAAGTTCCAAGTGAAATATAGGTTTTCGGGCCAAACTTTGGTTTTCCCTATGCGATTTATACAATTTTTTTCTGCTGATTTCAACGGATTCTGCCCTCTACTCGATCTGAGCATCCGTTTCAACCAGCTTCTATTATCCCTATTGTAAAACTGTTTTGCAGTTCTCAAATAACCCATTGTTGTCTCTATTTTCTCATGACCTAGGAAATCTCGGACTTTGATTATGTTGAGATCCCACTCTATAAGCCTGGCTATAGCGCACCAATGCCTAACGTTGTATGGCCGGTAATTTGGATCTATCTTCCTTGTAGCCCTGGTGAGCATCATCCTCATTGCGTCTTTGGTGAAAGTTTTTCCATCAGGTTTAAGATAGAGGTAGTTTCCTGAGTACTGGTTTTCTACCTTTGGCCTCCAGTAGTCTATCCAGTTTTTCAGGCTTTTGTGTCTTCGCGATGTGAAAAATGGTTTCTCTGGTATTATTATCCTGTCTGAGTTGTTTAGCTTCGGTTGTGTAATTATCACGTATCCCTCTGAAAAACGTACGTTGTCAACGGTCATCGCACAGGATTCGCTTTCCATTCTCCATCCAAAGGCGTAGCTGTGGCAGTGTAGATACTGGATAAGAGCATTGGTGTAAGGGTCTTTTGAATAGGTATGGTTTATTTGTTTGTAAACCATTTCTGGAGATGGTATATGTGGGTCTTTGAACTTTGGCGATTTAGGTAGCTTGTATTGTGGCCATTGTTTTTCTAATCCCCATGCCCTTAGGAACATCAGCCAGGTTTTTCTCTCATGAGCAAGGGCATGTGGAGAGGCTTTCTCTACTTGTTCCCTGTAATCCATGTGTCTAACAAAGTTTTCATAGCTTGGTTTTCTAAAATCAACGGGACAGGGATGGTTTTCCATGAATTTTGCATACCTGATTCTTTTCTTGATGGTTTCAATGGATAACCTCTGTCTCAGGTAGGCGTGGATTGCTACATCGATGAAAGATGAGTTTTTGGGATCCAACACAATTGGATAATTGAGCCTGTTTAGATGTTTCAGCTCATAGGCAAGATCCTCCATTTCCTCCCCACCTTTGTGGGGGAACAGCTCTTTTATCTGCTCCTTTGGTAGCCACTTGCCTAAATTGGGAAATTCTCTCCATTTCTCTCTTTTACCTCCCGCTAATCCATCTCTTTGTGGACTAGCGGATGGTAAAGGTCCTACATTGTATATATCCTTTACTTTCTCATCATTATTTGTGTATT